>CAYRBW010000274.1:0-3042 GCA_964422575.1 uncultured Limnohabitans sp. | reverse complement strand
AAGTAAATCATTAACTTACGATGTCCTGATGTGAAAACGTTGGGACACTACTGACCCCCATAAATATTTCAAGGGCACACAAAATTAATAACGAATAGGCACTGATCCGGTTGCATTTGTTACTGCATCTTTTGGTTTGATGACGTGCCAGACACCGCCACTGCCGTCACCGGCCTTGTTACCCGGCTGCGCATCGCCCGCAAAGTAGTAAAGCGGCTTGTTGTTCCAAGCCCATTGGCCGGTGGCCAAACGTTGCGCTGCCGAATGCACCCGCGCGCCTGCTGCGGCCTCGGCGGCGTAGGCAGGCCAGGCCTGCAGGCACCCGCCGCTGCAATGGCTAACGCCGGGCGCGTCCTTGTCGAAGATGTAGAGCGTGCGACCCGCCGGATCGGTGACCACACCCCCTTGGATCACAGGCTGTGCCTGAGCGGCGCCTGCCCCTAAAACCAGCATAACTAAGGCAAAACGGTGAAATGACATAAAACATCCAGATAAGTTGTTGAACGAAACAGTCCAGAATATGAAAAACCATTGCTTGTATCGTAGGAGCACAGGGGGCGAACCACAATTAGCCCGAGTGCGTAGCACTGTGCGAAATGTCTACGCACTTGGGCGTATGCGGAGTCGCTAGCGCTTGAAAATCAGGCCCGTGAAGCGCCTTGGAAACGGACCGCGTAGGCCGCCATCTCCGCGCTGTTGCGGATGCCCAGTTTGCGCCGGATGTTCTCGCGGTGCTTGCGCGCGGTGGCATCGCTGATGTCCAGCCGTCGGCTGATTTCCTTGCTGGTCAGCCCCTCGCCCACCAGCTGCAACACGGTGGTCTCACTGGTGGTTAGTTTGCTTGTGGGGGTCGGCACAGACGCAGCTGGCGTGAACAGCTGCGCGATGTCGGCGCTGATGTAGCGCCGACCCTCGGCCACGCGGCGAATGGCGAGTAGCAGCTCATCGCTGTCTTCGTCTTTGGGCAGGTAGCCAGCGGCACCAAATTCCAAGGCCTGACGGATGGATTGTTGGTCCATACGAGCCGTGACCACCAGCACTTTCACAGGTGAGCTCGCACGCTGCAAGGCCATCACGACGGCCAGACCGTCCAATCGTGGCAGCCCCAGATCCAGCAGCAAAACATCGGGTTGCAGCGACTGCGCCATGTCCAGCGCCTGCTCACCATTGTGCGCCGTGCCCACGCATTGCATGTCCGGCTGAGTGCCCAACAGCAGCCGCAAGGCATCAGCAAGCAGAGTGTGGTCTTCGGCAATGAGTACGCGTATGTATGGCATATTCGTTCATTATGGTGCCAAGTAATCTACCCATTCATTCTGAAACGCATGGCGAAACACTCGCGGATTACGAGGATCAATCAATCGCTCTTTACTTCGCGAACGACCTGCCCTTCCCATATGTCGGTTTTTCGATCATGGCGCTGTTAGGGGCGTGGTTGCTTCAACCTAGTTACTCGTATTTTTACGTGGGACTGTGGTTATTGTTGGGTGTCGCTGTCATGGTTTTGCGTGAAGTCTTTGTGCGGCAAGCCCGACCACTTTTGGATCAAGGTCTGGCGGCTAAAACCGTCTTGCGGGGCTTTACATTCCTCGCGCTGATGCTGGGCATCTTCTGGGGAGTTTTTGTCGGGATGTATCTCGATCCCAACGACCACCTTAGCGTCATGTTGGTTGGTGCTTGTGTGACAGGGCTCATAGGTGGCGCGGTAACGCCGCTATCCAGGTTTCTTGCGACCTATTACGCCTATGTGATACCCATCGTTCTGCCTGGCATATGGCGGCTTGTGATGAGCGACGAGCTGCATAATTTTGGAGTGGCAGGACTGGCCACGGCATATTTTTTCACGATGGGCGGATATGCCCACATCACCAACCGTCTGCACCGCGAGTCGATGCGCCTGCGCTTCGATAACCAGCGGCTGATTGCGGACCTGGAGCAGCGCAACGCTGAAGTGGAAAGTGCCTCGCGCGATAAAAGTCTGTTTTTGGCTGGCGTGAGTCATGATCTTAAGCAACCCATTCGTGCGATTGGCATCTACACCGGTTTTTTGCGTCATAGCGTGGCTAAGGAGTTCAATCCTCAGGTTGTGCTGCAAACGACCGAAAAAATTGAAACCGCAACAAAAACTGTGCATCGTCAGATCAATCGGCTGCTGGAGCTGTCTCGCTTGGAGTCGGGCAACATACCGATGCAAGAGGAGCGGCTGAGTCTGGAGGCTGTCTTTTCGCTGATGCACGAGCTGTTGGTCAGCGAAGCACGGGGCCGTGACGTGCAACTGCGCTTTGCGCTGGGCCGCCAGCGGCAAGTGTGGGCTGACCGGCGCATGCTTGAATCCATCTTGGTTAACCTTATCAGCAATGCCATCAAACACGCAGGCGGTGGCCGGGTGTACGTGGGCACCCGCCTGCGCACCAGCTACCCCGAAGGGCAGCAACTGTGCGTCGAGGTGCGAGACAACGGCGCAGGTATTGCCGCCCACCAGCTGACGCTGCTGTTCGATGCTTACCGCAGCTTTGACGACAGATCAGCAAGTGAAAGCCACGGTCTTGGCTTAGCCATCGCCAAGGCGCAGGCCACTTACCTGGGCTGCGATATCGATGTGGCCTCGGCACTAAACCAAGGCTCCACCTTCACGCTGTGTGGCCTGCGCAGCGCCTCGACGGTACACAACCCACTCCAAAGGAGGTCCACACATGAAACCGCACAAGCCCGCTGAGACGCTGGATGCCAATACGAGAGGAGGACAACTGCAAGCGGCCGATTTTGTGCTCTCCCCCAGCCTGCAATTTTCGGGCAATACGGGTGGAGTAGGTGCAGCAATGGGCGGCCTTTTGGGTCGCACGGGGGGCGCCCTCGGGGCACTGGGTGGGCAGGCCGGTGGCTTGAACTTCAAGGAAGCAGAGACCACATTGCTGCTTGCCGATGTGCGCTCCGAAATTCAGGCGGCCAGTGCCGAAAGACAAGCCAGCAAATGGACTACAGCCTGGGAGGCTGAGGCTGAGGCTGAGGCTGAGGCTGAGGCTGAGGCTGAGGCTGAGGCTG
>CAYRBW010000273.1:0-3058 GCA_964422575.1 uncultured Limnohabitans sp. | reverse complement strand
ATCCTGAAGTGCTGGAGTTCCGCTTTCCGGTGCGGTTGGAGAGTTATGCGATTCGCCAAGGTTCAGGCGGTGACGGCCGTTGGCGCGGCGGTGATGGTGGCGTGCGCCGTGTGCGCTTTCTGGAGCCGATGACAGCGGGCATTTTGTCTAACGGGCGCATTCACCCGGCCTTTGGCATGGCCGGTGGGCACAGCGGTTTGCCGGGCATCAATCGGGTGGTGCGCACCGATGGCAGCATGCAAGAGCTGTCGCACATCGGTCAAGTCGAGATGCAGGCGGGCGATGTGTTTGAGATCCACACACCGGGTGGGGGTGGTTGGGGTGATCCGACCCAAGGTTCATCCAACTGAAGTCTGTTCATTGCATTTGCCTCTAAAGGCCTTGGGGTCAAGGCCTTTGTGGAGCACGCGGGCCAAGCGTTAAGGTTTGAGAGGCGGTCGGATAGGGTTTGGGGTATAGCCCTGACCGTCCACGCGGACCCCTTGTTCGGACAGGCTCGTGGCTTTTTTCGGGCCGATGCCTTTGACGCGCTGCATCACATCGGACCAATCGCGGAAGGCGGCTTTTTGGCGTTCGGTCATGACTTCTCGTGTCATGGTGGGCCCCAAGCCTTTCAAACCATCCAGTTCAATTTCTGTGGCTTTGTTCAAGTCCAATTGAGCCCAAACCATGCTAGTCATCCAAACGGTGGCAATGGCGGTCCCCAGCTGTTTGATCATTTGAGCCTCCCTGCGGTGCGTGCTTGCAGTTCAAGCCATTGTGCTCAGATGGGACCAATACCGCAAGGGCTGCAAGGAGGGACGCTTGGCTCATCATTTGAAAGCGTGAGCTTCGTGCCGATCCTCAAAGCTCTTCAATGCGTCTGGGTGGGTAACTATCCCAGGCTTGGCAGCCAGGGCAATGCCAAAAATGTTCTTTGGCCTCAAATCCGCAAGCGGCACAACGGTAGCGCGCCAAGGGCCTGATGGCTTGTTCCAGGGCTTTTTTAACCGGAGCTGGCAAGGGATGTGTTTCGCTGCTTTCTTCGGTTAACCAGCGGGTTGCAGCCATCAAAGAAGTTTGCTTTTCTAAATGTACGAGATAACGCTGATGAGATGCTGCTGCACCCTCGGGCGTATGGCCCTCTAGCGTTGTGATGGCTTCCAGTACATCAATACAAGGCTGTTTGGCGTAATGAATTTCCAGCAGGTCCATGGCGGGTTTGGTCAAGGTGGCTGCTTGCGCGGCCTTGACAAGGGTCGCTGCGGCCAGTGGCGCAGCCAAGTCCGAGCGTTCAAACAAAGTAGACAAGGTTTCAAACGCTTGCGTGGCTTGGCCTTGGGACAGCTGTAATTGGCCCAGCAAAATGCGTGGCCTGGCCGCATCGGGTGTTGCCTGGATGGTCGCCATCAAAATCTTGAGGGCTTGTGTGGTATCGCCTTGTTGAACGGCTTCGCGGGCTTGCTCGCATTGGTAGTGGGCCATGCGTATGGCGAAGTTGGCTTCCCCCGAATTTTCAAGCAGGTGTGCCACGCGTGCAGCTTCAGGCCACTCCCGTGAACGCTCGTAAATGGCCAGTCTTGCCAAGCGAGCCTGGCCTTCGTAAGACGTACCTTCCAGTTTGCGCAGCGCTTCTTCTGCTCGATCGAGCAAACCTGCTTTCAGGAAA
The DNA here is from genome assembly GCA_964422575.1 of uncultured Limnohabitans sp. GTDB lineage: Bacteria > Pseudomonadota > Gammaproteobacteria > Burkholderiales > Burkholderiaceae_C > Limnohabitans_A. Next base: position 1,410 of record CAYRBW010000273.1, on the reverse strand, counting down.
TCAAGCGCCAGCCCATGCTGTGCACGTTGTCGGTCGGCACTGCTTAAGTCTGCTCGTGACAAGAGGTGTTCGTGCACGCGCACGGCACGGTCGTATTCGCCTCTGCGGCGAAACAAGTTGCCCAGTGCAAAGTGCAGCTCAGATGTATCGGGGTCGTTTTGAACCGCTTCAATGAAGGCATCAATGGCTTTGTCTTGCTGCTCGTTGAGCAGGTAGTTCAGACCCTTGAAGTAAGCACGCGGGGCTTGCCGGTTGGCAATGCGCATCTGGCGCAAATCCAGGCGAGAAGCGATCCAACCCAGAGCAAAAGCAGCGGGCAGTCCCAGCAAAATCCAGGTCAGGTCAAATTCCATGAGGGGCTTCTGGTGCAGGTGTGTGTTCGGATTGGGGGGCTTGTGGCTGGCGTGCTGCTTGCCGATGACGCCACCACCGTGGCACCATGGACAGAGCACCAACCATCACACCCAAGCTGAATGCCGAAAGAACAACCAAAACAGAAGGGGCTTGCCAATACGTGCCAAAAAAGAAGTTGACGCGTGTTTCTTGCTGGTTATTCAGTGCGAAAGCAAACAGTGTGAAAAAGACAGCGGCTTTGAGTAGCCATTGGAGCAGCCGAAGCAGACGTTTCATGGAGGACCTCGGAATCTGGGGTCATTCTACCGGGGTGGTGTCCAGCAGTGTCCTGAAAACGTTAAGACTCAGGGTGCAGCGCAGTTGTCCGCTGGATGGGTAGATCGCTGGCCTGCGCGGCAGTGCCCGCATCGACGGCTTCTCGCAAAGCTTTGCCAGGTTTGAAATGGGGGACCCGTTTCTCGGGAATTTGAACGCTCTCGCCCGAGCGGGGGTTGCGTCCCACACGCGGTGGACGGCGGTTGATGGAGAAGCTGCCAAAGCCACGGATCTCAATGCGGTGGCCTTTGACCAGCGCGTCGCTCATGGCGTCGAGCACCGTTTTCACAGCCAGTTCGGCGTCACGGTGTGTCAGCTGGGCAAAGCGTGCGGCGAGTTCTTCAACCAGATCGGAGCGGGTCATGTGTCACTTCGTTGTTTATGGCACTTGCCTGTGTTGGGCACTGACCTGAAAAAAGCCTGCCCCCATGACAGGGGCAGGCTTTTCAGGCAGCAAGCGTCTTCAGATCAAAGAGATCAGTTGTTGTCCAGCTTGGCACGCAACAAAGCGCCCAGGCTGGTGGTGCCAGCGTTTTCGCTCTTCGATTGTTGCGACAAAGAAGCCATGGCTTCTTGTTGGTCCACAGCGTCTTTGGCTTTGATTGACAACTGGATGTTGCGGGTCTTGCGATCCACGTTCACCACCACAGCGGTCACTTCGTCGCCAACTTTCAACACGTGGCTGGCGTCTTCCACGCGGTCACGCGAGATTTCGCTGACGCGCAGGTAGCCGACGATGTC
>CAYRBW010000272.1:0-3065 GCA_964422575.1 uncultured Limnohabitans sp. | reverse complement strand
TGAACCCGGCCGCGCAGGACGACCCGACCAGCCCGATTGCCGGTATGCCGGTGCTTGAAGTGTGGAAAGCCCGCACCAGCATCGTGATGAAGCGCTCGATGGCCAGTGGTTATGCGGGCGTGGACAACCCCTTGTTCTACAAAGACAACAACCGCATGTTGTTTGGCGATGCCAAGAAAATGTTGGATGAGGTGCTGGTCGCTTTGAAAGTGTGAATCCGGGAAATCCAGTACGCCTGGGAGTCAGTTTGCCGTCAGTACTGCGGTAGACTGACCCGCAGGAGAAACCGATATGAACTTAAATCCCGTTTGGTTGAACAGTTATCCCGAAGGCGTTCCTGCTGACATTGATCCTACCCAATACAGCTCTTTGGTGGGTTTGCTTGAAGAGAGTTTTTCAAAATACGCCAACCGTTCTGCCTACAACTTCCTGGGCAAAGACATCACTTACGCACAGACCGACCGGGAAAGCCTGGCGATGGCGGCGTATCTGCAATCATTGGGCCTGAGCAAGGGTGATCGTGTCGCGATCATGATGCCCAATGTGCCGCAATACCCTGTCACTGTGGCCGCTATTTTGCGTGCAGGTTTTGTGGTCGTGAACGTCAACCCTTTGTACACGGCCCGCGAACTGGAGCACCAGCTCAAGGACTCTGGTGCCAAAGCGATTGTGATCATCGAGAATTTTGCCGCCACGTTGGAAAAATGCATCGCGCAAACACCTGTGCAACACGTGGTGCTGGCCTCCATGGGCGATCACTTGGGTTTGCTCAAGGGTCACTTGGTCAACTATGTGGTGCGCAACGTCAAGAAGATGGTGCCTGCATTCAATTTGCCACAGGCAGTCTGCTTCAACGATGCTTTGTCCAAAGGACGACAGCAAGCGTTTCGCAAACCCGAACTGGCAGCCGACGACATCGCGGTTCTTCAATACACTGGGGGCACCACGGGTGTGTCCAAAGGTGCGGTGTTGCTGCACCGCAATCTGATTGCCAACGTGCTGCAGTCCGAGGCGTGGAACGCGCCGGTGATGCAACGCATTCCCGCAGGTGAGCAACCTACGTCGGTGTGCGCTTTGCCGCTGTACCACATCTTCGCGTTCACGGTGAACATGATGTTGTCGATGCGCTATGGTGGAAAGACCCTTCTGATCCCCAACCCGCGTGACCTGCCTGCAGTGCTCAAGGAACTGTCCAAGCACACCTTCCACAGCTTCCCGGCTGTGAACACTTTGTTCAACGGCCTGGCCAATCACCCGGACTTCCATACCGTCAACTGGTCCAACCTCAAGGTGTCTTTGGGGGGGGGCATGGCGGTGACGTCCAGCGTGGCCCAGCGCTGGTTAGAGAAGACCGGTTGCCCCATTTGCGAAGGTTATGGCTTGTCCGAGACCAGTCCTTCCGCGAGCTGCAACCCGACCACCAGCACCGAGTTCACCGGCACCATTGGTGTGCCACTCCCTGGCACTTTCATGAAGTTGCTCGATGACGAAGGCCATGAGGTGACCACGCCAGGCGTGGCCGGCGAAATCGCTATCAAGGGCCCGCAGGTCATGGCCGGTTATTGGCAACGCCCAGATGAAACAGCCAAAGTCATGACCGCGGACGGGTTCTTCAAATCGGGAGACGTGGGCATCATGGATGAGCGCGGCTTTTTCAAAATTGTGGACCGTAAGAAAGACATGATCTTGGTCAGCGGTTTCAACGTCTACCCCAACGAGGTGGAAGAAGTGGCATCGGCTTGCCCAGGTATTTTGGAGTGTGCTGCCATAGGTGTGCCCGATGAAAAAATGGGTGAAGCTGTGAAGCTGGTCGTGGTCAGAAAAGACCCGACGCTGACGGAAGCGCAGATTCTGGCTTATTGCCGTGAGAACATGACCGGCTACAAGCAACCCCGTGTGATCGAGTTTCGCGATGAGTTGCCCAAAACCCCTGTGGGCAAAATTTTGCGTCGCGAGTTGCGCAATAAAATTTGAGCACGTCAGACGGTCTCTGTAAAGCTGACTGCCCGACACACGCCAAAGCGGCCCATGTGGCCGCTTTTTCAATTCAGACTCTAAGGAAGTCCCATGGCAGTGATCGGCATCATGAGTGCTATGCACGAAGAACTGGCCGCCGTTTTGGTGCACATGCCTCAGGAGCAGCGCGTGTCGGTCGCTGGCCGTGACTTTTGGGTGGGACACTGGCATGGGCATGCCGTGGTGGCGGTGCTTTCACGCATTGGCAAAGTCGCCGCTGCCACCACCGTCACGGTTTTGCTGGAGCGTTTTCAGGTGGACAAACTGGTATTCACAGGTGTAGCCGGAGGCTTGGCGCCAGGCGTTTGTGTTGGGGATGTGGTGCTTGCCAGTGGCTTGGTGCAGCATGACATGGATGCATCGCCCTTGTTTCCTCGCCATGAGGTGCCGCTGTACGGTCGTGCTCGATTTGAGTCCGATGTGACTTTGACAGCGCAATTGGCTCTGGCGGCTCGGCAGGTGCTGGCCGATGCTGCGAGGCATTTGGGCTCGGAAACCTTGGCCCAATTCCATTTAAACCATCCACAAACACACCAAGGCCTGGTGATCAGCGGTGACCGTTTCGTGGCTACTTCGACTGAAAGCAATGTGTTGCGTCAAGTTTTGCCCGATGCCTTGGCTGTGGAAATGGAGGGCGCTGCCGTGGCGCAGGTCTGCCATGATTACGGCGTGCCGTTTGCGGCGATGCGCACGATTTCAGACCGGGCTGACGACGTGGCGCACATCGACTTCACCCGTTTTATCCGCGAGGTGGCCAGTCGTTACAGCCTGGCTATCCTTTCGCAATGGCTGCTGAGCCATCAGTCAGCCTGATCCGGTTTATTTGAGCCAACCGCGACGGCGGAAGTACCACATGGGCACCACGGCGCTGGCGGCCATCAGGGCCAGTGCATAGGGGTAGCCCCACTTTTGCGACAACTCGGGCATGTACTGGAAGTTCATGCCGTAGAGACTGGCGATCAAGGTGGGGGGCAGCAAGGCCACGCTGGCCACAGAGAAGATCTTGATGATCTTGTTCTGGTTGATGTTGATGAAGCCGACGGTGGCAT
>CAYRBW010000271.1:0-3067 GCA_964422575.1 uncultured Limnohabitans sp. | reverse complement strand
CGCGGCAAGCCATCCGCGAATTGCGTTTCGAACCGGATCGCCGGCGCATCGTCGGTCATGATCGGTTCGCTGTTCGCGGGCCATGAAGAGTCACCGGGCAAGACCGTCGAGGTCGATGGCGAAATGTTCAAGGAATACTACGGCTCGGCGTCTGACTTCAACAAGGGCGAGTACAAGCACGTCGAAGGCAAGCGCATTCTGGAGCCCATCAAGGGCAAGCTGGCCAACACGCTGATTGAGATGGAGCAAGACGTGCAAAGCTCGATCAGCTACGCCGGCGGCACCAAGCTGATGGACATCCGCAAGGTGAACTACGTGACCTTGGGCGGCGACAACGCCGGTGAACACCTGTTGATGTAAACCATCATCGAGTTCACACCAAGGGGAGCCATAGGCTCCCCTTTTTTGTGGATGGATCGGTAGCTCATTACACAGCCCACAGCGCCAGCATCAGCCCGCTGACCACCAGCAAGCCGCAAATGATCTGGCGCAACCGTGCCACCGGCTCCCGGTGCGCCACGCGGTGGTCCAGCCAAACACCCGTGAGGGCCAGTGCCAAGCCAACAGCGGGACGATGACCAAGGCCGAGCCAAAGCCTGTCAGGCCAAGGACGGTGTAGCCCAACAAAACCACCCCCATCGGCCCCAACCACTCTTGCATCAACATGCCTTCACCTTTCAATCGACCAATTGGCTCTTCACAAACGACCGGAACACCGCCATCACGGGCAGCTCGGTCCGCCCCGCCAGCGTGATGAGGGCCAAGCGTGCACCCCCCCGAAATGGCGGATTCATTGCCAGCTCGACCAAGCTGCCGTCCGCCAGACCCTGACGTGCCGCGCCCACGATGCCCAGATAAATGGCATCGGTCTGGCGCACCACATCGATCAGGCTGGCGATGTCTTCGCACTGCAAGGTGGTCATTTGGGCTGGGTCGGCGCGGGGGCCGTAGTGGTCCACCATCAGGCGAGCCACCTCTTGTGACAACGGGGTGGATGCGATGGGGTAGGCCAACAAGGACTCAAACGACAACGGCCCGGTGTATTGCAGCAGTGGGTGGCCCTGACGGCACACAAAACCAGCCTGCATCTCCACGATGTGCTCCAGGTGCAGGTCGAGCGCAATCGGCACACGCCGCACATCCACCACCAGCGCATCGAGTTGCCGCTCACGCAGCTGCACGAGTTGCAATTCGGTGGAACCCCGTGACACGGACACATGCACCGTCGGGTGGTTTTCGGCCATGTAGCGCAGCCAGGACGTCATCAGCATCACACCCGGCCCCGAGCCCAACCCCACCCGCAGGCTGCCCAGACCGCCTTGTTGCAGCAAGACCGCCCCCTGCCGGAGCTCTTGGGCCTCGTGCACGATGCGCCGCGCCCGCTCCAGCACAGACAGGCCCAGCGGGGTCAGCTCGTTTTTCTTTCCCACCCGGTCCACCAGCGGGCCGCCCAGCTCTTCTTCGAGCACCTGGATGCTGCGGCTGAGCGCCGACTGGGTGATGTGGAGCTTTTCTGCGGCGCGGCTGAAGGACCCGGTCTCGGCCAGCGCCAGCCAATGGGCCAAATGTTTGAGGTTCACCATTCTAAAAATGAATGAAAATCAGAAAAATAATTCATTGGACACATCATAAGTCGATTTCTAAGATGTCTCTAAGTCCGAGCTTCGGACCCTTCAAAACCCTCAAGAGGAGACAAACCCATGAAACACCGCACTGTACTCAAAGGTCTGCTGGCCGCTGGCCTGTCCACCCTGATGCTCATCCAGGGGGCGCTGGCCCAGACCTACCCCAGCAAAACCATCAGTCTGATCGTGCCCTACCCGGCCGGCGGTCCGTCTGACTTTTTTGCACGCAAAGTGCAACCGGATGCTGCCGCCAAGCTGGGCCAGACCATGATCATTGAAAACGTCGGTGGCGCAGGCGGCGCGATCGGTATGGCCAAATTGGTCAATGCACCTGCCGACGGCTACACCCTGAGTTTGGGCAGCCCCATGGAACTGGTGCTGGCCCCCATGGCCATCCAGGGCGTCAAATACAAATCAGAAGACTTCAAGTTGGTGGCGCAATTTGCCACCACGAACACGATCTTGGCGGTGCGCAACTCCTTGAACATCAAAACGGTGGACGAACTGCTGGCCTATGCCCGCAAGAACACCGACAAGCCGCTGAGCTACGGCAGCGTGGGCCCAGGCTCGCTGTACCACTTGATTGGCGAGAAGTTTTCTCAACTCACCAAAGTGCCAATGTTGCATGTGCCCTACAAAGGCATTGCGCCGCTGTTGACCGACCTGATGGGCGGTCAAATCGACGTGGCCTTCTTGCCCATGGCGGGCTCAATCCCGCAAACCCTCATCGACGGCAAAGTCCAAGGTCTGGCCGTGACATCCAAAACGCCACACGCCTTATTCAAACAATTCCCAGCGATGGCGGCCATGAAAGGACTGAAAGCCATGGACTTCGACATCTGGGCGGGTGTGCAAGTGCACAAAAATACGCCGGATGCCGTGGTCAACACCCTGAACAAAGCTTTCTATGCGGCGGCTGAAGTGCCCGAAACCCGCAAGGCGCTGGAAGCCAGTGGCAACGTGGTGCTGCCTTCGCGCACGCCTGCCGAGCTGGCCCGTGTGTACCAAGGTGAAATCGAGCGCTACCGCGCCATCGCCAAATCGATTAACCTACAACCCCAGTAATCGAAAAGGTACGTCCATGAACGCTCCCAGCGAAGCTTTTTTGCACGACAAACTGCACGCTCTGCATGCCCAGGCGGATGAATTCATCGCGGTGCGCCGTGACATCCACAAGCACCCAGAGATGGGCTACAAGGAGTACCGCACCAGCGATCTAGTGGCCGAACAACTGAGCGCCTGGGGTTATCAGGTCACACGGGGTCTGGGTGGCACGGGCTTGGTCGGTCAGCTCAAAAAGGGCACGGGCAGCAAAAGCATCGGCATCCGTGCCGACATGGATGCTTTGCCAATTGACGAAGCCACTGGCCTGCCTTATGCCAGCTGCAACGTGGGCATCATGCACGCCTGCGGCCACGATGGGCACACCGCCATGCTGCTGG
>CAYRBW010000270.1:656-3096 GCA_964422575.1 uncultured Limnohabitans sp. | reverse complement strand
TTTCTGATGAAAGACGCGCAACAACGCAACATCGCAACATCTGCGGCCCAAAAAAATGCCCAAATTTTGAGTAACGCCAAGCAGTCCTTGAACGCTGGTTCTGGGACTTATTTAGAGGAAATCGGAGACACGTACATAGACCTTTTGGGAGATTTCTCATGAAAGGCGCGAAACAACGCAACATCGCAACATTGGATGTCAAGCTCAGAGCCCAAGCGCTCAGCGCTGCAGCCCAGTCCGAGGCCACCCAAAAAAGCTATGGCGCTGCCGTGCGGCACTTCTTGAACGCTGGGGGCCGCATTCCGTGCAGTATCCAGACTTTGGTGGAATACCTTGCCACGCTGTCTCTGACGCATAAGGTGGCCACGATAGAGCTTCGCCTCAGTGCCATTCACAATGCCCATGTCACTGCTGGGCATCCATCTCCAGCGATATCCGCTTTGGTCAAGCGCACGATGGCGGGTATCCGGCGCACGCTGGGCACCGCCCAACGTCGTGTCAAGGCATTGCTCAAAGATGATCTGCTGGAGGCACTGGTCTTGGTTGATAAGCAAGCCCCAAATCGAGCGGCGCGAGACAAAGCCTTGCTGCTGATCGGGTTCGCCGGGGCATTCCGACGCAGTGAACTCGTGGCTCTGAAAGTGGAAGACCTGACACTTCACGAAGCCGGCCTCGATGTGCTGCTTCGTAAATCAAAGACAGATCAGGAAGGGCGCGGGCGAGTGGTTTTCATCCCATATGCCAAGGGTGCGCGTTGTCCGGTGCGCGCCCTCAACCATTGGTTGGAAGTTGCGGGGATTACCGAGGGCCGCATTTTTAGGGCGGTGTCCCGCTATGACCGTATCAACGCCAAGCCCTTGTCGCCCCAATCCGTGGCGTTGATCGTTAAAAGCGCTGTCCGTCGTACACAAGGTGATGCGGCGGCGGCATCGTCTTCTGGCCACAGTCTAAGAGCCGGTTTTGTGAGCCAAGCGGCAATGACAGAGGGCCTTGCGTTTTGGCAAATCCGAGAAATTACAGGGCATCGCTCAGATGCCATGGTGTCCCGCTATATACGTGTGGGTCAAATGCGCAAGATTCCGAGCCTGCTATGACGCACCAGACGCCAGAACAACTGCGCACCCGGTTTCTCAAGCAATTCAACGCACTGGCACAGCACAGACGGCGTTATGAGGTGTTCCGCGACTTTGTGACCCTGAGCGCCATCAGCCTGAACAACGTCATGGAGCCAGACGCTGAACGTAAAGCGGCGTTGGAAGCGGAATACATGGGCATCATCCGCACCTACAGCCATGACGAAGTCGAAGGCTTTGCCGAACTGCTGGGTCTGGTGGTCAACATGCTGGAGCCCACGCCTCAAGACGTGCTCGGCGATTTGTACATGGAGCTTGACCTTGGCAACGATAGGGCGGGGCAGTTCTTCACGCCCAACTCCATCAGCCAGTTCATGGCCCGGTTGAATGGTGTGGAGCCTCCTGCTGGTCAAAACTTTGTGAGGGTATGCGAGCCCGCATGTGGCGCTGGGGGCATGGTGCTGGCGATTGCCCAAACCCTGATCGAAAAAGGCAAGAACCCCGCCACGGCCATGTGGGCGCAGTGCCAAGACATTGACCGCACCGGCGCCCTCATGTGCTTCATTCAGCTTTCACTGTGGAACATTCCGGCGGCGGTGATCGTGGGTGACACGCTAGCTAACGAGGTGCGTGAGTGCTTCTACACGCCTGCGCATCATTTGGGGGCTTGGGATGTGCGGCTCAAACGCGATGATACCCGCCTACGTGCTGCTGAACTTGAGGCCAAAGAGCTGCTAGTCGATGGTTCTGACGACGTGCGATCTGATGACGAGCCTGCACAAGTTCAGATGGCGTGGATATTCTGAGGCGCAGCCGTACCCTGATCTGTCACGGAGAATGGGGGGGTAGCGCAGAGTTAAAGGCTGTAGATGAGACCGCGGGACCCTTGTTCACCCGTTGCAACTGACATGAATCCATTCGTTGTGAGAATATGAAACATGGCTTGCGATTCTGGCGCACAACGCGCCATGAGAATGCAATTCTTGCCTTTGAATTGCTCAAGGATTCCAAGAATCATTTTTTTCCCTTCGCCAATTCCTCTGTGTTCTGGTGATACTGCCGCCATCCACAATTCATTTCCTCTGTTGTCTGGGCCTGCTGACATGATGACAAAGCCAACGGCTTTCTTTTTTTGCTCCCAGTGCGTATTCCGGCGAACGTGACCGCCGATTCCGGTGATCGTGACCGATGGCGGTGTTGCGCGCTTTGATTTTAGGGTGCTGCCGTTTTCAGCCCCGGTTTTCCTCCCTTTGTTGAGTCGGTTTTGTCTTGCGAAGTGACTCACCCGTCAGAGTCAGTCGGTGGTTGTTTTGCATGATCCTGTCCAGCATCGCGTCCGCCACCGTGGCGTCCCCAATCCACACATG
>CAYRBW010000270.1:0-646 GCA_964422575.1 uncultured Limnohabitans sp. | reverse complement strand
GACCGTTGCCTTTCTGCCCGCCCTGTCGTCGATCATCTCCAGCAAGTCCGTGCGCGTTTGCGCATCCATCCCCACCAAGCCCCAGTCATCGAGCACCAACACATCCGTGTTCTTCAAGATGTCCAGCCAGCGCGTGAACGTGCCATTGGCGTGCCGGATTCGCAGCTCTTCGGCTAGGCGCGGCACCCGTTGGTAGAACGCACTGTGCCCCTGGCGGCAAGCGTGTTGAGCCAGTGCACAGCCCAGCCAGGACTTGCCCGCACCTGTTGGCCCCGTGATCAGCACCGCGTGTCCACTGCTCACCCACGGCCCCAGCGTTAGACTCATCACCGTGGCGCGGTCAATCCCCCTTGAGGCTCGGCAGTCCAAGTCTTCGATCATGGCTTGCGGGTATTTGAGGCGGGCAGTCTTGAGCAATTTGGCGCAGCGTCTGTCTTGCCTGCCATGGACCTCCCGATCCACCAACAAGGCCAGGCGCTCTTCAAAGCTCATGGCGCTGATGCCGCTTTGTTGCATTTGCTCTTGCAGCGCTTGGGCCATGCTCACCAGCTTGAGCCCGCGCAATTGATCCAGTGTCGTGTTCATCATCATGACCGGCCCCTTCACTGGTAATACCCGGCACCCCGAACGTGGGCGTGTATGGGGC
>CAYRBW010000269.1:0-3096 GCA_964422575.1 uncultured Limnohabitans sp. | reverse complement strand
GCCGTGCCATGGAAATCGTGCACGAGCAGCGCGACCTGGAGCGCTACATGCGCGAAGCGGTCAAGGTGTCGAATGATTCACCCGTGCTGTTAGACCGTTTCTTGAACGACGCGATTGAGTGCGATGTGGACTGCTTGCGCGACCCCGAAGGCAAGACCTTCATCGGTGGCGTGATGGAACACATTGAACAAGCCGGTGTGCACAGCGGTGACTCCGCTTGTTCCTTGCCCCCTTACTCGTTGTCAGATGCCACGGTGACAGAACTCAAGCGCCAATCTGCCGCCATGGCAGGCGCTTTGAATGTGGTTGGCTTGATGAACGTGCAGTTCGCGATTCAACATGTGGATGGCAAGGACGTGATCTACGTTTTGGAAGTTAACCCACGCGCCTCACGCACTGTGCCCTATGTGTCCAAAGCCACGGGCATTCAGTTGGCCAAGGTGGCCGCACGTTGCATGGCGGGTCAAACCCTCGCGTCGCAAGGCATCACCCAAGAAGTCACGCCTCCATATTTCAGCGTGAAAGAAGCGGTGTTCCCCTTCGTGAAGTTCCCAGGTGTAGACACCATCCTCGGCCCAGAGATGAAGTCCACCGGTGAAGTCATGGGTGTGGGCAAGACATTTGGCGAAGCCTTTGTGAAAAGCCAATTGGGTGCTGGCACCAAGTTGCCTCGTCCACGCGACGCTGATGGTCGCGCCACGGGCAAGGTGTTCATCTCGGTGAAGAACAACGACAAGCCACGTGCGATCAAGGTCGCACGTGAACTGACGACGATGGGCTTTGAATTGATCGCCACCAAAGGCACAGCGTCCGCGATTGTGGAAGCGGGTGTGCCTTGTGACGTGGTCAATAAAGTCACCGAAGGCCGCCCACACATCGTGGACAGCATCAAGAACAACGAAGTGGTGCTGGTCATCAACACCGTGGAAGAGCGTCGCAATGCGATTGCCGATTCACGCCACATTCGTACCTCGGCATTGCTCAACCGTGTGACCACCTTCACCACCATCGCTGGCGCAGAAGCGGCGGTGGAAGGCATGAAGTACATGGACAAGTTGGATGTCATTTCTGTGCAGGAAATGCACGCACAGTTGACGGCCTGACATCGCTGCTTGAAGCCGATGCATTGAAGGCATAATGCAATCAATGACCGCCGAGTTTCAACACTCGGCGGTTTGCTTTTGGAGAACTGAACATGTCAACCATCCCGATCACAAAACGCGGTGCTGAAAAGCTCAAAGATGAGCTGCATCGCCTCAAAACAGTGGACCGTCCCGGCGTGATTCAAGCCATTGCCGAAGCGCGCGCGCAGGGTGACTTGAGCGAAAACGCCGAATACGATGCAGCTAAGGATCGTCAAGGCTTCATTGAAGGCCGGATTCAGGAAATCGAAGGCAAATTGTCGGCAGCCCAGATCATTGATCCCTCATCGGTGGATGCAGGTGGTCGCGTGGTGTTTGGCACAACGGTCGAGCTCGAAGACGAAAGCTCGGGTGAAGCTGTGACGTACCAAATTGTGGGCGAAGATGAGGCCGACCTGAAATTGGGACTGATCAACATCAGCAGCCCCATCGCGCGAGCCTTGATCGGCAAAGAAGAGGGCGATGTGGCGGAGGTTCAAGCCCCCGGTGGTGTGCGCCGTTATGAAATCGTGGGCGTCTCGTACATCTGACAAACGACGAAGGCCGTTGTGGAACGGCCTTCGGGTGTGCGCAGCCCGGCGTCGGGCACAAGCCTGTCAGTCGTGACGGCCTTTTTTGATGGATTTTTGCTTTGGTTTAGCGCGCTTGATTTGGCCGCCGGCTGCTAGGCGTTGATTGCCCAGGACGCGAACGGTTTTGACCTCAGGGCGCTGACCGCCACGTGAGCTGTATTTCAGGATTTTGAAATCGCGTGGACCGGCTTTTCGTTCCTCGTCTGTTTCCTTGATTTTTTCGGGCTGCGGACGCCAGAGGATCAGCAATTTACCGATGTGCTGGATAGATGCAGCGTTGAGTTGGTCGGCGAGTTGGGTGAGCATCGCTTCGCGTGCAGCACGATCGTCGCCCAGAACCCGAATCTTGATCAGGCCATGGGCGTTCAGGGCAGCTTCGGTTTCTTTGATGACGGCAGGGGTCAGGCCATCGCCTCCGATCATGACGACTGGATCCAAGTGATGGGCATCGGCGCGAAAAACTTTGCGCTCGGAAGGTGTGAGTTGTATTTGGGGCATACCCGTATTATCCCCGCAAGGACGCAAAAGAATGAAAGTCAAAACCAAAAGTAAAAAGGTCAATAAAGCTTGGTTGAACGACCATGTGAATGACACTTACGTGAAAATGGCGCTGAAAGAGGGCTATCGCGCACGCGCAGCTTACAAGCTCAAGGAAATCGATGAAACGCTTGGGTTGATCCGTCCGGGGCATTTGGTGGTCGATTTGGGCTCTGCACCTGGCGCTTGGAGCCAGTACCTGCGCAGGCGCATGTCCCCTGATGGGGCCGCCATGGGGGCACTCAACGGCATGATCGTGGCCTTGGATATTTTGCCGATGTCGCCCGTAGAAGGGGTTCACTTCATACAGGGTGATTTTCGAGAAAATCAGGTTGCAACTTTGCTGGAGGCCGCATTGCAGGGCCGCCAGGCGGATGTGGTGGTCTCGGACATGGCCCCGAATTTGTCGGGTATTGAATCATCCGATGCCGCCCGCATCACGCATTTGATTGAGCTGGCAGTCGAATTTGCTCAAAACCAATTGAAGCCCGAGGGGGCCTTGGTGGTCAAGGTCTTTCATGGCAGTGGGTACAGCCAGATCGTGAAAATGTTCAAAGAGACCTTCAAGGTGGTCAAACCCCTCAAGCCCAAAGCGTCGCGAGACAAGTCTTCCGAGACCTTTTTGGTGGGCATGGGTCTGATCCACCACAATTGATGGCGTAATTCCTGCGTTTTAGAGGGCCAAAAGCCCTTCTGTATGCCAGGAGGGCCTTCCGCAGGCCTAGAATCATCAGAGTCATTTTTTTCGATTGGAGCCTCTCTTGAATAACCCTTGGTTTTCCAAAATTGCTGTTTGGATGGTGATTGCCATGGTGCTGTTCACCTTGTTCAAGCAGTTTGACAAC
>CAYRBW010000268.1:0-3109 GCA_964422575.1 uncultured Limnohabitans sp. | reverse complement strand
GTGCCGTACAGCGCGTCGTACAGCGAGCCCCAGCGGGCGTTGGCCGCATTCAGGGCGTATCGGGCGTTCAGGATCGGCACCACCAACTGAGGGCCCGCGAGCTTGGCCAGTTCGGCGTCCACGTTGGCGGTGGTGGCTTGGGCGTTGCGGGGCTCTGGCACCAGGTAACCGATCTGGCTCAGGTATTTGCGGTAGGCCTTCATGGCCTTGCCTGCGGCCACGGGACCGGGGTGGGTGGTGTGCCACTCGTCCATGGCGGTCTGGATGCGGTCACGCTCAGCCAGCAGGGCGATGTTTTTCGGGGCCAGGTCGGCCACGATGTCGTTGAAGCCTTTCCAGAACTTGGCCTGGTCCACGCCGGTGGTGGGCAGCATTTGGTCGTTGATGAAACTCAGCAAGGGGTTGGCCACTTGCAGGTTGTGGATCGCGGTGCGTGCAGTCATGGAAGCCTCGAAAGGATGTTGAAAAACAAGAATAGGGGTCATTGAATGGACGCCATTGGACAAGGCAAACGCACGCCACTCAGTGAGAAAGGACTTTATTCTAAGTTTGGATGTGGATAAACAGGCCAAAAAGCCATAAACCCATGACTTTTACGCACAAATACACTGTTGTCTAATCGGGTCATGACAAGCATTCCCGCCCCAGAAGTCCTGATCAGCGAAGTAGGCCCACGCGATGGCCTGCAATCGGTCAAGGCCACCATGCCCACCGCCGACAAGCTTCGCTGGATCGATGCGCTGGCGGCCGCGGGCCTGCGCGAAATCGAAGTCGCGTCGTTTGTGCCCACCCAACTGCTGCCCCAAATGGCCGATGCCGCGCAGGTGGTGCAGCACGCGCTGCGCCACACAGGCGTGTGCACCATGACGCTGGTGCCCAACCTGCGTGGCGCGCAAGCCGCGTTGCAAGCCGGCGCACAAAAGTTGACCTTACCGGTGTCTGCCAGCCCCGCCCACTCGATGGCCAATGTGCGCAAAACGCCCGAGGCCATGGTCGAAGAGGTCAAAGCGGTCTTGCGCCTGCGCGACGACATCGCGCCCGGCGTGCCCGTCGAAGTCGGCATGTCCACCGCCTTTGGTTGCACCTTGCAAGGCCAGGTGCCCGAGGACGATGTGCTGCGGCTGGCGCATCTGTTGGCCAAGGCGGGCGTGGACGAAATCGGTCTGTCGGACACCACCGGCATGGCCAACCCCGCACAAGTGCGGCGCTTGTTTCAGCGCATGTTTCAAGAGATCGGGCCCCTCACGGGCTCGGCCCACTTGCACAACACCCGAGGCCTGGGCCTGGCCAATGCCCTGGCTGCTTACGATGTGGGTGTGCGCACATTTGACAGCTCGCTCGGGGGCCTGGGCGGCTGCCCTTATGCCCCGGGCGCTTCAGGCAATATCGTCACCGAAGACTTGGTCTTCATGTTTGAAGCCATGGGCGTGTCCACAGGCATTGACCTGAACCTGCTCATCGCGGCACGTGGGCCGCTGAAAGCCGGACTGCCCGGCGAGCCCTTGTATGGCATGACGCCCGAGGCAGGACTGCCCAAGGCTTGGGTTTGATGGCTGCGGTAAGGCTTCCACCTTTGCACACCAATCACCCACCATGGCGGCGGCATTGCAACCTTGAACCCGCATAATCAGGCCGCATGGACAAGCTCAAAGCCTTTGAAACCTTCGTCGCGGTGGCTACCAAAGGCAGCCTGACCGCTGCTGCCCGAACCGAAGGCGTGGCCCCCGCCATCATTGGCCGTCGGCTCGATGCGCTGGAAGAAAACTTGGGTGTGAAACTGCTGGTGCGCACAACCCGACGCATCACCCTCACCCATGAGGGCAGCGCTTTTCTTGAAAATTGTCAGCGCTTGCTCTCGGATGTAGCCAATGCCGAAGCCAGTGTGTCGGCGGGTGGCGTCAAAGCCAGCGGGCATTTGCGCATCACCGCCCCGGCCGGTTTCGGGCGCCGCCACGTGGCCCCATTGGTGCCTCGCTTTCGAGAACTGCACCCCGATGTGTCGATTTCCCTCAACCTGAGTGATCGGGTGGTGGACCTCGCGGCCGAAGGTTTTGACTGTGCGGTGCGCGTGGGCGACTTGCCAGACTCGTCATTGGTGAGTGTGCGCATGGCCGACAACCGCCGCCTTTGTGTGGCAACCCCTGCCTATCTGGCGCGACACGGCACACCGGTTCAACCGACAGACCTGCTGCAGCACGATTGCCTGACCTTGTCGAGCGACGCCTCACAAACCCGAGGCTGGGCTTTTCGCAGCCCCAACGACACGGGGCATGAAGTGGTCCACTTGCGCCCCGGTGGGCCACTCGACTGCTCGGACGGCCAGGTGCTGCATGACTGGTGCTTGGCGGGCTATGGCATCGCGTGGCGCAGCACATGGGAGGTTGAAAGCGAAATCCAGTCAGGCCAACTGGTCGCTGTGCTAGAAAACTTTGCCGCGCCGCCCAACGGTATTTTTGTGGTTTTCCCGCAGCGCAAGCATTTGCCCTTGCGTGTGCGGCTGTGGATTGACTACCTGAAGCTCCACTACGCTCAAGCCAGTTATTGGCAACAACCTAGCCGTTGATCACTGTGCAGTGTTGTTGGTAGCAAAGCACTTTGAGGAGCCGGGGTGCCCGTAAAATGGCTCACTATGCTTTCTGCCAAACAACATTTGCTCGCGGCTCTGGCCGCAGAACTCGACAAACTCCAACCGGGCGCTGGTGCGCGTGCGGCCTTTGAATCCCCCAAAGTGGCCGCCCACGGTGACTTGGCCTGCACAGCGGCCATGCAACTGGCCAAGACACTCCAACAAAACCCCCGCCAATTGGGCGAAGCCCTGCGCGAAGCGCTGCTGGCCACACCGGCTTTCGTGCAATGGGTGGACGCCATCGAACTGGCTGGACCGGGCTTCATCAACATCCGCCTCAAAGACGCGGCCAAACAAGCCGTGGTACACGAAGTACTGCAAGCCGGTGACGTGTTTGGTCATCAAGCACCACAAGCCAACAAGGTGCTGGTCGAATTCGTCTCGGCCAACCCCACTGGCCCGCTGCATGTGGGCCACGGTCGCCAAGCCGCTTTGGGCGATGCGATCTGCAATTTGCTGGCCACACAAGGCCAGCAGGTCTAC
>CAYRBW010000267.1:0-3111 GCA_964422575.1 uncultured Limnohabitans sp. | reverse complement strand
GCCCACCAGTGGGAGCAAGGCCCAGTCGGGCGCCATCAGGTAAAAGGGATTTTTGACGGCTTCAGGGTTGGACAACAACAAAGCACCCTGACCAAAATAGTTCAAGGTCAGGCAAGGCATGACCACGCTGAACCAGGCCAAGCGAATGGGTTTTTTGCCGAAGTGCCCCATGTCGGCATAGAGCGCTTCGCCGCCTGTGACGCACAAAACCACCGCCCCTAGGATGATGAAGGTGGTGCCCGGCTCGTTCCACATGAAGCTCAAGGCGTAATGCGGGCTAATGGCCAACAGGATTTCTGGGCGCTGACCAATGTGCGATACCCCCAGCACCGCGATGGTGATAAACCAGACCAAGGTGATCGGGCCAAAGAATTTGCCGATGCCGGCCGTGCCGCGCTTTTGCACCCAAAACAAACAAAACAAAATCACCAGGGTGAGCGGAATCACCGATTTTTTAAAGGTCGGCGAGATGACTTCCAGGCCCTCAACCGCAGACAGCACGGAAATGGCCGGGGTGATCACGCCATCGCCATAAAACAGGCAGGTGCCAAAAATGCCCACGATCAGCAAGACTTTACGCAGTTGGGGTCGGTCTTTGACCGATTGCGAAGCCAGCGCCAGCATGGCGACCAAGCCGCCTTCACCGTGGTTGTCGGCACGTAGCACCAACACCACGTATTTGACCGACACGATGGTGGTCAGCGTCCAGAAAAAGATAGACAGGATGCCGTAGACGTTTTGCGGTGTGAAAGGCACATGGCCAGAGCCAAACACCTCCTTCATGGCGTACAGCACGCTGGTGCCGATGTCGCCATAAACCACGCCAATGGCGCCCAAAGTCAGTGCAAAGAGTGAAGAACGGGTAGAAGACACAGGCAATGACCTGACGCGGGTCAAGCCGGAGAGAAAACAAGTGGACTATTTTGCGCCCGATTCCAGCCCCGTGTCACCGCCTCTTTGGGAATTTTGTTGCGATGCAGCAACTTTAATCGTAAACCTCGGCCTCTGGGTCGGTGGCTTCCAACTCGTAACTGGCAGCCAACATGGCCAAACGGCCAATCACGCCATACATATAGAAGCGGTTGGGCACGCTGGCACCGGGTTTGACACCGGGCTGGGGCAGGTGCGGGGTGTCGGCAAAGGCCAAAGGCACAAAGCTGGCACCAGGGGCATTGAGGTTTTCGTCCACACCGCGCTCGGCGTGAACACGGTAAAACCCCCCCACCACATAGCGGTCCATCATGTAAACGACAGGTTCGGCCACGGAGTCATTGAAGCGCTCGTTGGTCAGCACGCCTTACTGGATGATCACGTCGATGACCGACTGACCATCCTAGAAGACGTTCATCGTGTTGCGGGTATAGCGATTCAGGGCATCCAAGTCCGTCACGTCGCGCACCGTCATGATGCCCATACCGTAAGTCCCGTTGTCGGCCTTGACAACCACAAACGGTTTTTCGTTGATGCCGTATTCCTTGTATTTGCGCTTGATCTTGGTCAGCAGCGCATCCACGTTGCTGCGCAGGCATTCCATGCCCGTGCCTTCGGCAAAGTTGACATCGCCGCACTGGCTGAACATCGGGTTGATCAACCAAGGGTCAATGCCCAGCAGCTTGCCAAAGCGCTTGGCCACTTCTTCGTAGCTCTGAAAATGCTTGGTTTTGCGGCGCACACTCCAACCCGCGTGTAGGGGCGGCAGCAAAAACTGCTCATGCAGGTCTTCCAGGATGCCTGGAGCGCCCGCTGACAAATCGTTGTTGAGCAAGATGGTGCAAGGGTCAAAGTCCTTCAGACCCAAGCGGTGCTTGCTGCGCACCACCGGCTCCAAGGTGATGCTCTCGCCATTGGGCAGCTCGATGGTGATCACTTCCTTGATCTCGGGGTTGATCGAGCCAATGCGAACATTCAGTCCTGCCATGTGGAAGATGCGCTGCAACTGCAGCACATTCGTCAGATAGAAGGTGTTGCGGGTGTGGTTTTCCGGAATGATCAGCAGGTTTTTTGCTTCCGGACAAATCTTCTCAACCGCCGCTTGGGCCGCTTGAACAGCCAAAGGCAGCATTTCCTGGGTCAGGTTGTTCCAGCCGCCGGGGTAGAGATTGGTGTCCACCGGGGCCAGTTTGAAGCCCGCATTGCGGATGTCCACCGAGGTGTAGAACGGTGGTGTGTGCTCCATCCACTCCAAGCGGAACCAGCGTTCGATCGCGGGCATGGAGTCGAGGATGCGCTGCTCTAGCTCATTGATGGGGCCGGTCAAGGCAGTGACAAGATGGGGGACCATGGACGACCTTTAAGAGACTGAGAACGAAAAAATGATATGGGGCCGGTCAGCGCTAATTGCAAGCGCTTACCGGACAGGGACAGGGACAGGGACTATGCCTGACACTGACAGCACGCACAAGGCGAGCCGATCAACTGCGGACTTCACCCTCGCCCAGCACCACGTATTTGAGCGAGGTCAGGCCTTCGATGCCGACCGGGCCACGGGCATGGAATTTGTCGGTGGAAATGCCGATTTCGGCCCCCAATCCGAATTCAAAGCCATCGGCAAAGCGTGTGCTGGCGTTGACCATGACGCTGGCCGAGTCCACCTCGCGCAAAAAGCGCTGGGCATGCATGTGGTCACAGGTCAGGATGGCATCGGTGTGGTGACTGCTGTAGTGGTTGATGTGGGCAATCGCCTCGTCCACCCCTTCGACCACCTTGATGCTGATGATGGGTGCGAGGTATTCCTCGAACCAGTCTTGCTCTGTGGCGTCCGTGAGCTGGGCTCCTGCGACTTGGCCCAAGATGGCCTTGGCCTCGGGACAGCAGCGCATTTCCACGCTTTTGGCCGCATAAATCGCCCCGATCTTGGGCAAAAAGTCAGATGACACGCCACGCGCCACCAACAAACTCTCGCTCGCATTGCAAGGGCTGTACTTTTGCGTTTTGGCGTTGTCGGCCACTTGGACAGCCATGTCCATGTCACACGGATCGTCGACATAGGTGTGGCAATTGCCATCCAAGTGCTTGATGACGGGCACTTTGGCTTCGGCGCTGATGCGCTCGATCAGGCCCTTGCCGCCGCGCGGGATGATCACGTCCACATATTGCGGCATGGTGATGAGA
>CAYRBW010000266.1:0-3112 GCA_964422575.1 uncultured Limnohabitans sp. | reverse complement strand
ATGAGGTGCTGCTGTATTGCTTCAACCACGCGGCAGAAGTCTGGTGGAAAGGCATCGAGACCAAGCTGACGCGACTGGACAAGCTACAGGTCTGGCGCGTACCCACCGAGCGTTCACAAGAGCTGGCCCAATTGGCCGAGCGCAGCATGCAACTGCAAGCCACCGTTCAAGAAGGCAGCGTGACCTTCAGCAGCGACAAAGGCAGCGTGCACATCGAGCTGCAACGCTGGAAGTGATCACGCGGCGGGTTTGAGGTCGAGTGTCACTTGTGCTTGGGCCGCAGCCTTGGCCCAGTGGCGGTCTTCGGCGGCGCGCTCCGCGTATTTGTTGAAGCGCCAAGACGTGCCATCGACCGTGATGCGGTGCCACACAACACGTTTTTCGCAGGGGGTCATTTCGGTCCACAGTTGCACCTCCTCAAAGCTGCGGCCACAACCTTTGCAGGTTTCGTCGCCCTGGCTGGTCGAGCAAATCGCAATGCAGGGCGTGTCGGGTGTGGTGGCGTACCAGTCTTGCCAGGCTTCGGCGGCGGCCAGGGGCAAGGTGAATGCATCCACCAGATCGTGCTTGTTATAGACCATCAGCGCATAGACCTCGGCCAAAGCACGCAACTCACGCGGTAACGTGACCCCGTCAGGTGAGGGGTTTTTGGTGCGCCAATGGTTGATGGCGGCTTCGATGTCGGTGATGTGGATTCCGGCCATGAGGTGTGTGATGAAGGAGCGCGATCATAGCGCTTTCAGCGCTTGTATTCAGCGCTCGCTTTGCATCTCCCGTATTTGACTCTGTGCTTGTCGCAAGCGGGTGTCCACAATTGAAGCTTCGATGTGATCTCCGGCTTGGAGACGGTTGTTTTTAGCCCAGTCTTGTGCAGCTCGGAAGCGGTCAACCGCACCGGTCCAATCCATGCGTGCCATTTGGGCTTCACCCTCCGCTCTCAGCGCAGCGAGCGTTTGGCCTTGTAATGTCAGCATGCTGGCCAAGGTGTCCCAAGCTTGGCCATCGTGCGGTGTTTGTGTGACTTGTTCGCGCAATTGGCGGGTGATGTCTTGCCGCATGGGGTGTGCCGGAAGTCGCAGCAATGCCTGCGCGGTGGCCAAGAGTTCCGGGCGTTGTGGGGTTTTGCCCGCCAAAGGTTCCAACACCTGCAATGCAACATCAAAACGTGCTTGCTTGGTGGCCACTTCCGCCTGAAGCAAAGTCACCAAGCGTTTGGCTTCTGTGGCCTGCGGCAAGCCTTGCAGCACAGATGGCGACAGGAACTTTGACAGCGTCTGCCATGTGCGTTCTGCTGCGGCCGTGTCGCGCAGCTGCAGGTGCGCCAGTGTGGCGGCATACAAAGCGCCTGCTTTTTGTGCTGGCGTGGCCTGCGCGGAGGTGGTCTTGCTGTCTTGCGTCCAAGCGCGCAAGGCCTCCACACTGTTTTGTGACATCACCCGTGCACGGGCGGCCAGCATAGCCTGAGCCAAGTCCGTTGGCGCACGCGAAGTGATGCCGTTCAGTTGTAAGCGTGCCTGCATGTCGGCGATGCGCTCGGTGGTCAATGGGTGACTGCGCAGGTATGGAAACGCACCGTTGTCGTTCACGCCTGCGGCTTGTTGCAATTTGCCAAACATGCCGACAAAGCCCTGCGGGTCATAGCCTGCATCGCTCAATACCCCAAAACCCACGCGGTCAGCTTCGCGCTCCATGTCGCGTGAATAGCTCAGTTGTGATTGGATCGCCGCTGCTTGCCCACCCACAATCAGCCCTTGTGCAGCTTGTGGGTTCTTGCTGATCGCAATCGCGCCCAGGATCATGGATCCGATCACCCAAGGGGTCATCTTGGATTGCTCGTCCATGGAGCGTGCAATGTGGCGTTGTGTGACGTGACTCAATTCGTGCGCCAGCACCGAAGCGAGTTCGTCATTGGAGCTGACCACCGCGATCAATCCCAAATGCACACCCAGGTAGCCACCTGGCAGTGCAAAAGCGTTCACTGAACGGTCACGTCCGAGCAAAATGCGCCAGGCAAAACGCGCTTGCAAATCGGGTGAGAGTTCGCCGCGTGTTGCGGCTGCTTTGACCAGCGGACCCCACAGGCGCTGGATGTATTCGTCCAGCACGGGATCTTCCAGGTAGTCTGGGTCGCGGTACAACTCGCGGGCAATACGGTCACCCAATTTTCGTTCGGCGCTGAGTGAAATACCTTCGCTGTTGCCCAAGGAGGGTAAGGCGTTGGTCTGGGTTCTGGCCGACTGCAGGCCCAAGGTGCCCAGCAGCAAAACCAGCATCAGTTGGGAAGGGCGGAATATGTTTTTCAAAGTGATCGGCATCCCGTTGCATGGCCTGTTGATGGCCGTATGATGCGCCATTCTTGTCAACCTTTTGTAAATGATTTTTTACCAAGCACAGCCATGAACCAGTCGACCGATGTCTTGACCCATTTTGATGCCCAAGGCCAAGCCCACATGGTGGACGTGGGTGCCAAATCCAGCACGCGCCGCATTGCGGTGGCGACCGGCCGTATTGAGATGCTGCCCGCCACGCTGGCGCTGGTTGTGTCGGGCACCGCCAAAAAAGGCGATGTGCTTGGCATTGCCCGCATCGCCGGCATCATGGGCGCCAAAAAGACCAGCGAGCTGATCCCGCTGTGCCATCCGATTGGGTTGACGCGTGTGGCAGTGGAGTTTGAGGTGTTGCAGGTCGAATCGGCCGTGGTGTGTACCGCCACCGCCGAAACCATCGGCCAGACCGGAGTCGAGATGGAAGCCCTCACGGCCGTGCAAGTGACCCTGCTCACTATTTATGACATGTGCAAAGCCGTGGACCGGGGCATGACCATGAATGGCGTGACCTTGCTGGAAAAGCACGGGGGCAAGTCGGGGAGCTTTGTGGCACCGACTGGCAGGTCTTCCTGAGATTTGTCGCATCCCCGGGACCAGCCCGAGGATTTTGAAGAAAAGCCGACCCTGACACTGGGGTCAACTTGACCATCTCAGCGTGAAGTGCTGCCGCGAGAGAGCAAGGCGTACAGCAGGATCGCCCCGAAGGTGGCGGTACCAATGCCGCCCAGCGCAAACGGACCGAACTTGAGCGTGAAGTCACCTGTGCCCAGCACCAAGGTGATGGC
>CAYRBW010000265.1:969-3138 GCA_964422575.1 uncultured Limnohabitans sp. | reverse complement strand
AACATTTCGCAACTCGAAGAAGCCTTTGCACTGCACGGCCAGGAACTGGCCTGCGTGATGATCGAGCCGATCGCCGGCAACATGAACTTTGTGCGCACCAGCGTCCCTTTCATGAAGCGCTGCCGCGAACTGTGCACCGAGCACGGTGCGCTGTTCGTGTTTGACGAAGTCATGTCCGGTTTTCGCGTGGCTTTGGGCAGCGCACAAAGTGTGTACGCCAAATTGATCCCAGGCTTCAAACCCGACATGACGGTGCTGGGCAAAGTGATTGGCGGCGGTATGCCACTGGCCGCCTTTGGAGGTCCGCGTGAAATCATGCGCCAACTGGCACCCACTGGCCCGGTCTACCAGGCGGGCACGCTCAGCGGCAACCCGGTGGCCACGGCCTGCGGTCTGGCCACACTGCGCGAGATCGCCCAACCCGGCTTCTGGGACGCCTTGAGTGCGCGTACCCAAAGCTTGGTGGACGGCCTCAAAGGCGCTGCTGCTGCGGCGGGTGTTCCTTTCAGCGCCGATTGCCAGGGCGGCATGTTTGGCTTCTTCTTGCTGCCCGAACTGCCGCAAAACTACGCCAAAGTCATGACCAGTGACAGCCCCAAGTTCAACAAGCTGTTCCACGGCCTGCTCGATGGTGGTATTTACATCGCCCCCGCCTTGTACGAAGCAGGTTTTGTAAGCGCCGCCCACACCGAAACCGACATCGCAGAAACCGTGCGCGTGGCAGGTGACGTGTTCAAAACCCTCTGATCTGAAACATGAAACACCTGACCTGTCTAATCTGCATCAGCATGACCGGGCTGAGCAGCCCAGCACAAGCTGAATTCGATGCCAGCCGGCTGTGGGTCAACGCCGGGTTTTACTCAGCGCACTTTGACAGCGACAAAGGTCTGCGCAACGCCAACCCGGGGCTGGGCTTTGAATACCGCATCGACGACACCTGGAGCGCCACGGCCGGACGCTTCATCAACAGCGACAACGCCAACTCCAGCTATGTGGGTGCCTACTACCAACCGTGGATCGTTTCAGGCATCAAATTCGGCGTGGTGGCCGGGGCCTTCAACGGTTACCCCAAAGCGTTCAACGGGGGCTGGTTTCCGGCTGTGCTGCCGGTAGCCACGCTCGAATCGGGCAATTTTGGCTTGAATGTCGCTTGGGTGCCCCCGCTCAAAGACCGACTCTACGGTGCCATAAGTTTTCAGCTGAAGTTCCGATTTCAAGACTGAAGTGGGTCAAGCACCACCCCAAACCAGCGATAATTCGCCCCTGCATTCACGTCCGGACCGGGCGCTTGCCCAGACCCTAGGACCCCATGAAAAAGAATTTCCCACTGCAAGCCGAAGGCAAGCACCCTGACCGCGTGCTCGACGCCGTCAAACACGAGATCCGCAAATACTTCAAGCGCGAACGCAACCGCGACGTGCCCAAGGGCGTGGATTTTTGGGACTTTGACTGCAAAGTGGGCCTGACTGCCGACAGCGCCGAAGTGGTGCGTGTGAGCGGCGTGATCGAAGCCGTGGATGCCGCCGCCAAAGCGGGCGCAACATCGGTGTATGTCGAAATTTTGAGCAAACACGGCGTGCGCGTGCTCAAAGTCCAAGACGACCACGAAGATCGCGAAGACCACTTTGACGATTTGCACAACGACTGAAGTGCCACCCCCCGTGCAAGCACGGCGGACCAAACCTCAATGGCTGCTCAAGTTGGATATGCCCCTCTCAGCCAAGCGCACTGAGCGTGGTCACGCCAGCGATTTCACTTCAATGCGTTGGCCTGCGCCGCAGCGGCCGCCCGCAACTTGTCTTTCTTGCTCAAACGTGACCCCTTGATGCCACCATTGCCGGGTGACGGTGGTGGCGGGGTTTCGGTTGGCTCAAAGCCTGGCACTTGCGCCAAAGCGAGTTCCAGGCTTTCGCGTTTCTGGATCAGCTTCCAATGCGCCAGCGCAGCGGCAGTCACAAAGCTCACAGCGTCCCCATGCGCTCCGGCTCGGCCCGTGCGGCCGATGCGATGGGTGTAATCGGTGGCCGAGCGCGGCAGGTCGTAGTTGACCACCACGGGCAGCATGGCGATATCGATGCCACGCGAGGCCAGGTCGGTGGTCACCACCACGTCCCAGCGGCCCGCCTTGAATTCGCTCAACACCTCTTGCCGTGCCCCTTGGCTCATCTC
>CAYRBW010000265.1:0-959 GCA_964422575.1 uncultured Limnohabitans sp. | reverse complement strand
GCCTTGTAGAGTTTGCCCGCCACATGCTCACAAGCATAGCGCGTGGCCACAAACACCAGCACCTGTTTCCAGCCGTTCTCCTTGATCAGGTGGCGCAGCAAAGCGGTTCGACTCTTTTCGTCTACGGCAATCGCACGCTGGGTGATGTCGGGCTTGTGGCCTTCAAAGGCCTCCACGGTGATGCGCACCGGCTCACGCAACAGCTTGGCCGCCAGCGCCTCTACCTCGGATGCAAAGGTCGCTGAAAACAGCAGCGTCTGGCGCTGGGCAGGCAGCTGCGCCAGCACGCGCTGCAGTTCGTCAGTAAAACCCAAATCCAGCAAGCGATCGGCTTCGTCCAGCACCAAGTGCTGCACATCGGCCAGGCGCACGGCGTTCTGGTCGATCAGATCCAGCAACCGGCCCGGCGTGGCCACCACGATGTCGGCACCACCGCGCAGCGCCATCATTTGCGGATTGACCGACACACCACCAAACACGGTGGTCACCTTCAAGGATTGCGGCAACTTGTAAGCCAGATTGGCCAGCACATCGCCCACTTGCACGGCCAGCTCGCGCGTGGGCACCAGCACCAAGCTGCGGATGGGGCGACGAAAATTGGTCTGGCGCGGCGCAGCCAGCAAGTGCTGGAGCAAAGGCAAAGCAAACGCCAGCGTCTTGCCCGAGCCCGTGGGCGCAGTGGCCCACACATCGGCCAACTTCAAGGCAACCGGAATCGCCTCGGCCTGGATGGGGGTGGGGGCGTATAAGCCCATGTCGCCCACGGCACGCAAGAGCGTGGGGGTCAAGCCGAGTTGGTCAAAGTTCAAAATAGTCCGATCAATGACGGAAGTGACGCACACCCGTGAACACCATCGCTACGCCGCGCTCGTTGGCCGCGTCAATCACTTCCTGATCGCGCATCGAGCCACCGGGCTGAGCCACACAAGTTGCACCTGCGTCCGCCACCACGTCGAGGC
>CAYRBW010000264.1:1825-3153 GCA_964422575.1 uncultured Limnohabitans sp. | reverse complement strand
ACGCTGGACAGCACCGCCAAGGTGAACTTGCTTGGCCGTGTGGAGAAGCTCGCCCGAGCCAAAGACCCCCGCGTGGTGCAGGTCATGGCCGGTTTGGCCACCGAATACGACGTGGTGATGGTCGCCCGCGCCGACGGCACCTTGGCCGCCGATGTGCGTCCGCTGATCCGCCTGTCGGTCACGGTGATCGCCGAGCAAAACGGCCGCCGCGAAGTCGGCAGTGCTGGCGGCGGCGGCCGCTTTGGCCTGGCCTACTTTGACGACGGTATGGTCGAGAGCTATGTGCAAGAAGCGGTGTCGGCCGCGCTCATCAACTTGGAAGCCCGCCCTGCACCCGCAGGCGAGATGACGGTGGTGCTGGGCAATGGTTGGCCTGGCGTGCTGCTGCACGAAGCCGTGGGCCATGGCCTGGAAGGCGACTTCAACCGCAAAGGCTCAAGTGCTTTCAGCGGTCGCATCGGCCAGCGCGTGGCGGCCAAGGGCGTGACAGTTCTGGACGACGGCACCATGGCCGACCGCCGTGGCTCGCTCAACGTGGACGATGAAGGCCACGCCAGCCAGAAGAATGTGTTGATCGAAGACGGCATCCTGCGCGGCTACATCCAGGATTCGATGAACGCCCGCCTGATGGGTGTTAAGCCCACCGGCAACGGCCGCCGTGAAAGCTACGCCCATGTGCCCATGCCGCGCATGACCAACACCTACATGTTGGGCGGTGACAAGAGCCCCGAAGAAATCGTGGCCAGCATCAAAAAAGGCCTGTACGCCACCAACTTTGCAGGCGGCCAGGTCGACATCACCAGCGGCAAGTTCGTGTTTTCGGCCAGCCAGGCCTACTGGGTGGAAAACGGCAAGATCCAATACCCCGTCAAGGGTGCGACCCTGATCGGCAGCGGACCCGAGTCGCTCAAGAAGATCAGCATGATCGGCAACGACATGAAGCTTGATTCTGGCGTGGGCACCTGTGGCAAAGAAGGCCAAAGCGTACCCGTTGGCGTGGGGCAGCCCACGCTGCGCATCGACGGTCTGACCGTCGGGGGCACGGCTTGAACTTGAAACCTGATGCCCCAAAGGGCCTGCGGGTTTATCCCCGGCGGTCTTGTCAGGAACTGTCATTGAGCTGTGATACATTGAACCTCATGTCTTCGCGCATCGCTTTTTACTTTTTTTATTTTTGGTTCTCAGTCCCCGGCGGACGAGCGGCGAGCGCATAAGCACCCGAACATCTCGAACCACACCGCCGGAGCCCCAAAGCCCGGCGGTTTTTTTTGACCTTTTTCAATCTCTAGGAGCCCACGATGAACGCCAAAACCACCGCCCCCGACAGC
>CAYRBW010000264.1:0-1815 GCA_964422575.1 uncultured Limnohabitans sp. | reverse complement strand
CAGATCGCACCGGCCAGACCGATGACGAACGCATCAAGGACATCACCGTGCTCCCCCCTCCAGAACATTTGATCCGCTTTTTCCCGATCGCCGGCACGGCGACGGAAACCCTGATCGCCAATACCCGCAAATCCATTGCCAACATCGTGCATGGCCAAGACGACCGTCTGCTCGTCATCATCGGCCCCTGCTCGATCCACGACCCGGCTGCCGCTTTGGATTACGCTCGCCGCCTGAAGCCATTGCGCGAGAAGTACGCCGACACGCTGGAGATCGTGATGCGTGTGTACTTCGAAAAACCACGCACCACCGTGGGCTGGAAGGGGCTGATCAACGACCCCTATCTGGACGAGAGCTACCGCATCGACGAAGGCCTGCGCATCGCACGCCAGCTGCTGATCGAAATCAACCGCCAAGGCCTGCCCGCAGGCAGTGAGTTCCTCGACGTGATCTCGCCCCAGTACATCGGCGATCTGATCAGCTGGGGTGCCATCGGTGCCCGCACCACTGAAAGCCAGGTGCACCGCGAACTGGCCTCTGGCCTCTCGGCCCCCATCGGCTTCAAGAACGGCACCGATGGCAACATCAAAATCGCGACCGACGCGATCCAGGCCGCAGCCCGTGGTCACCACTTTTTGTCGGTCCACAAAAACGGCCAAGTCGCCATCGTGCAGACCCAGGGCAACCAAGATTGCCATGTGATTTTGCGCGGCGGCAAAGCCCCCAACTACGACGCCGAGAGCGTGGCCGCAGCCTGCAGGGAACTCGAAGTCGCCAAGCTGCCCGCCACCCTGATGGTCGACTGCAGCCACGCCAACAGCAGCAAAAAGCACGAGCGCCAAATTGACGTGGCCAAGGACATCGCCGCGCAGATCAGCGGCGGTTCACGCCAGGTGTTTGGCGTCATGGTCGAAAGCCACATCGTGGATGGCGCTCAGAAGTTCACGCCTGGCCAACACGATGTGGCGAAGCTGACCTACGGTCAGAGCATTACCGATGCCTGCATTGGCTGGGACGACAGCGAAGGCGTGTTGCAGACCCTGTCCGAGGCGGTCGCAAAGCGCCGCAGCGTCGAACGCTGAACAAAGCGCCCGTACTCACGGCCCTGCCGGACTTGATCCGCCTGGGGCCGTCGCTGTGAAGGTGTATAAAATTTAGCCACAATTTATTCATATCAGGATGCATCCATGGCTCAGCATCATTCAAAACCCAATTCGGTCCAGTCCAGTCCGCTTTTCGTCATGCGGTAAAACCAGCGTTACCCACGGCTAAAGCCAAGCGCCACACCCTGGGGCCACACCCAGACGAAGACGCAGCCAGCTCGCCGAAGAAAGTCAAGCGCTCGCTGAAGGCCCCCTGGCAGACACCCTGCCAACCGAAGGTAAGCCCCCACTGCCTTAGCCCTGACCGGCGCACGGGCAGGCCGCGGCAAAAACGAAATTACAGAAAACACCCACCGCCACCCGCATCAAAGTGGCCGACATCGCCATCACCGACGATGCCCTGGGCAGCAACACCCTGAGCCTCAACGGTGCAGGCAAAGACCCGTTTGAGATCGATGGCAAGGCGCTCTACCTCAAGGCAGGCGCTGTGCTGGACTTTGAAACCAAGCCCCGCTACGCCGTCACCGTGCAAGTGCATGAGCGAGGCCCCATCGCCTGCGCTCAGTTTCTTCAAGACGACAGCCACACCCAGGGCCATTGCCGCACGCACGAGCAGGCGTGCTATGCCCACCGAGCGCCGCCACACCAACCGCTTGCCCCCCCCTGAGGCCGACTTTTGCCGCAGCGAAAGGGCCAGAACGAGCGCCATCAT
>CAYRBW010000263.1:0-3157 GCA_964422575.1 uncultured Limnohabitans sp. | reverse complement strand
TTGAACATTGGGAATGACCCTGAAAGCCAGAATTCATGCGGGTTGCAGGGGTTTTCAGGGGTGACTAGTTACAGCGGGGGCGATCAACTCTTTCAAGGCACACAAGCCGTTTACTACAGCCGCGACATCCAAGCCGGCGTCGGCGAGAAAGCCCGCGCCGACGCCCGCATCATCTTGGAAGGTGTCAAGACAGAGGT
This sequence comes from uncultured Limnohabitans sp., assembly GCA_964422575.1. Classification (GTDB taxonomy): domain Bacteria; phylum Pseudomonadota; class Gammaproteobacteria; order Burkholderiales; family Burkholderiaceae_C; genus Limnohabitans_A. The sequence goes on along the minus strand of CAYRBW010000263.1, from coordinate 2,960 downwards.
GTACAAGCAGCGCACCAAAGAGTCCAACTACGTGGTCTGGCAAAAGCAAGTCAACCAAGGTAGCAACACCGAAACCCTGACCCTGCCCAGCTTCACGGGCACCGCCAACACGCCTTTCAAAGCGCCCGGTGGCATCAGCGTGCAGATTCCAGCAGGCGAGTTCAGGAGCCAGATCGCCACCCTCTCAGCCCAACCCGGCATGGGCTACCTCAACGAGCTGACAGCGCGCACCGATGTGAACTGGCAGCCCGTCAAACTGGCGCACGACCAATGGGACTTCAAGCAAGAGGGTTTGACGCCTGCGGGGGCGGCGCTGCTTAGCGTGGCCGTGGCTTGGGCCACGGGCGGCATGGGGGCTAACTTGTTGGGCACCACCGGCACCGCCACCAGCGCCATGGCCAATGCCGCATTCACCAGCTTGGCCTCTACCGCCAGCATCACGCTCATCAACAACAAGGGCGACATCGGCAAGACGCTCAAAGAGCTGGGCTCCAGCCAAACCGTCAAAGCCACGATTGCGGCAGCGCTCACAGCGGGCGTGCTGGACAAGCTGGGGGCGACCAGTGGCATGAGTGACATCAAGGACAAGCTGGCCAAGGGCACCGCTGGCTTCTCAGAAAAGCTGACCTACAACCTCATCAACGCCAGCGGCAGGGCATTGACCAACACCGCCATCAACGGTGGCAACCTGGAAGATGCCCTCAAGCAAGCTTTGATTGGCGGCATTGTGGACACGGCGCATGGGCAGGTGGCGAGCCAGATTAAAGTGCTGGAGGGCCAATACCTGGCGCACAAACTGGCGCATGCGCTGGCGGGGTGTGTGGCGGGGGAGGCTGCTGGTGGTGCTTGCAGGGATGGGGCGATTGGTGCAGCCCTAGGCGAGATCGTCGCCCAACTCATGCCACCCAAGAACGGCATTGCCTACAGCGAAAGCGAGAAGGTCAACGTTCTGGCCCTGAGCAAACTGGTGGCAGGCGCGACAAGCGCTTATGCCGGCGGCAACGCACAAACGGCCATCACCACGGCAGAGACAGCGGTACAAAACAACGCCTTGGTGCCTGCGCTGATAGGTCTTGCCTGGCTGGCCGACAAGGCCTGGACGGCCTATGAGGTGAGCCAGGACGTGGCGGCAATTCGGGATGGTACGAAGACTGTGCAGCAAGTGGCGCTGGAAAAAGGCGAGGAATACGTTACAGGCATCATCCTGGGCAACCTTGGACGATATGGAGTCAAGGCAGTCAAATCGGGTAGTACATGGATTCAGTCAAAAGCAGCTGACCTCACAAAAAATCTTGATGCAGGAGGTAGTGCGTTTGGTGCAAACATTGTTTGGGGCTCCTGGAAGGACTACCCTAAGGTCACATCGAATGGAAGCCAATACGCACAAGTGGGAGACAGGCTTTATTCGCAGCATGCAGTCGACAGGATGCAACCATCAGGCCTGGGGATTCCCGTTGGTGCAGATGCCCCCGGGCGCAACATTTCCCCAAACATTGTGGATTACGTAATCCGAACAGGAGAGAGAACTGTCACCACAACTGTTGATGGTGTTCAACGCACTGTTCATTGGAGCGGAAACGTTGGTGTGGTTACAGAAAACGGTGGGAAAATTGTTGTCACCGTACTGCGCAGAGGATCTTGAGAATGAACAAGTCAATTTACAGAGAAACACTTGGTACGTTGTTGATGGCAGTCGATAATTTCAAGGCTCAAAGTATCAGCCTTGAAATTTATCAAGCAAATGTTTTTAAGGCTGAGAACGAGATCGTTTCAATAGAGGAAAAAAAACTTAGAGCTCTGCTACAGAACCATGAAAATCAACTTGAACTAATCCGGTTCACAACAGGCGATGAAAACGCCATACATGCAGAGCTAGATAAATTTAGAGAAGAGCTTTGTTTGTGGCTCTGAGTCCGCGTGGCCCGCAAGGGCGCGCAACAGCCAGGTACAAGTCGTGGCTTCCAGCCTCAGCGCAGGCGGGCACATTCACGGCACCGGGCGGGTTGAGCGTTCAAATCGCTGAAGGTGACTTCAAGAGTCAGATCAACACCTTTGGCGCACAGCCGGGCATGGGCTACCTCAACGAGCTGACAACGCGCACCGACGTGAACTGGCAGCCCGTCAAACTGGCGCACGACCAATGGGACTTCAAGCAAGAGGGTTTGACCCCGGCGGGGGCGGCGCTGCTCAGCGTGGCCGTGGCTTGGGCCACGGGCGGCATGGGGGCCAACTTGTTGGGCACCACCGGCTCGGCCACCAGCGCCATGGCCAATTCGGCATTCACCAGCTTGGCCTCTACCAAATGACGCACAGGGCATGGATTCCCGGTCAGGCCGGGAATGACAAGAGGAGGGAATGACGGCAATCAGGGTATGAAGTGAAGGTTGGGAATGACGGGCGTACTCACTTTTGCCTGTACACCCGCACCCACTCCACCTCCATGGTCGCGGGCAGTTGGCTGTCGGCCACGGTGCCGCCCAAGTTACCGCCCACCGCCACGTTCAGCAGCAGGTATTGCGGCTGGTCAAACGGCCATTGGTTTTTGCCGGTGCGCAGGTTGTTGTAGGTGTAGTAATCGCTGCCGTTCACCCCGATCTCGATGCGATCGGCGTACCAGTTCATGTGGTAGGTGTTGAACGCGGTGCAGGCGTTGGGCAAAGACAGGGTTTTGCTGGGGCCAGCCCCCGCAGAGCCCGAGGTGGTGTGTACGGTGGCCAGTACCTTTTGTTTTTCGCTGGCGTTGAAGCCTTTTTGCTCCATGATGTCCATTTCGCCATCGCCGGGCCAAACGCCGCCGGTGCCCAGCGTCCAGATGGCGGGCCAGGTGCCCAAAGCACAGGGCAATTTAGCGCGAATCTCGAACCGCCCATAGGTCCAACTGGCTTTGCCTTGGGTGATCAGTAAGCGTCCAGCAAACCCCTGCCCAAGTTGGTGCGACGATTGCTTTCAGGACGAGGTTT
>CAYRBW010000262.1:0-3164 GCA_964422575.1 uncultured Limnohabitans sp. | reverse complement strand
ACTTTGGATGATGGCGGGTTTTCCGTCCCAAACCCAATCCAGGTTAAAGCGCGTCAACGCCTTGGACAGCACTGGCGTTTCGAGACGGGCTTGACGCCAGTTACGGCCACCGTCAGTAGACACATCCACACGCTTGATCTTGCCTTTACCCGACCAAGCCAAGCCTGTGATGTTGTAGAAACCTTTGTCGAGCAACACTTGACCGCCAGAAGGTGTGGTCACCACGCTCTTGACTTCCTGCAAGTTGGTGTACTGGCGATGCAGACCACCGGGTTGTAAATCGATGTAGTGAATTGCTTCGTCTTTGGCTGCGTAGGGCTTGTCGCCCACTTCGATGCGACGCAGGTACTTGACCCAACTCACACCCTGCACACCCGGCACGATCAAACGCAATGGATAGCCATTCTCTGGACGCAGCATTTCGCCATTTTGTCCATATGCCACGAGCACCTCACCCGAAGTGATCAGGCTCATGGGAATGGTGCGGGTCATGGCAGAACCATCACCGCCTTCGGCCAGCACGAACTTGCCGTTTTTCAGGTCAGCACCCGCCAACTCGAGCAAGGTGATCAAAGGCACGCCCGTGAACTCACTGCACGACAGCATGCCGTGTGTGTATTGCACCGTGGGCACAGCCACGTTGCCCCAATCAACAGCGGTGTTGGCGCCGCACTCAATGAAGTGGAAGCGCGACACCGATGGCAAACGCATGATCTCGTCCATGGTGAACACCATGTTCTTTTTGACCATGCCGTTGATCATGAAGCGGTGCTTGGACGGATCGATGTCCCACCAGCCTTGGTGGTGACGCTCGAAATGCAAACCACTTGGCGTGACGATGCCGAACAAGGACTGCAGCGGCGCAAAAGACACCGAGGCTTGGGTGGTTTGTGTCAGGCCAGGACTTTGACGACGCTGCAAGTTCGCTTCGAACTTAGAGGGCTTGCCATAACCTTCAGCGGCCACACCCTGGCCTAAGCCAGTTGCATGCTCAGGCAGATTCAGGATGTTGGGGTCACCACCCTCGGTGGGAACCGGATTGCCCTGGGCCATGACCATGGGGGCAGCCGCACCAGCCGCTGCCGCAGCAAAGGCGTTGCGAATGAAATCGCGGCGACCTTTTTTGCCTTCTGCAAAGACCTCTTTGATTCCGCTTTGTGTCAGGAAGTTTTCCGGTGCTTTTTGCACCCTTCCTGAGTTAATGTTGTCTTCTTTCACACAAACTCCTCGTTTTGAGTTGTCAATTCACGACTGCATCAATGGCTTTTTGCGTACAAACAGCACGGCAAACCATCACTGCAGATTCGTCTGCAATCCGATAAAACATTTGAGCACCTTGGCGACGTTTGCCCAAAACACCCGATCTGTACATGATGTTCAGATGTTGGGACATATTGGGTTGCGCCACATCAATGCTCTCGAGCAATTGCCCCACATTTTTCTCACCCTCGCACAGCTGGCTGATGATGCGCAGACGGATCGGCGTGGACAGCACGGCAAACAACTCTGCCGCTTTGTCGAAAACCTCGTCTATTTCATCGCTCATGCATTTCTTGCTGTTAGGTTCGTATATTCGGATGTGCGAATATATACGATAAATGATGAATCTGAATCAGAGATTACACCGAACACGTCACCTGATCAGGATAAACCCTGAGCAGATGCCGTAACGCTCAGAATTTCCAGCCGTACTGGATACCCAGAGACTGCAGGGACATGCGGATAGTTTCTGTCAATGCCAGATCCATGCCCGATGGCCTGTGACCGTGCATTTCGGCGCATGCATGTCTGCAAAAGTCAGATCAGATTTGTCATCCAACTTGTAGGTCGCACCCAAAGAGCAGTGGTCCGTGATGACCCCTGACGCAATGATGTTGAAAGTGACGTTGGCACCACTGATAAGGTTGCTGCTGTGGTTGTAGTCTGCCCGCACGGTCAAGTTTTGCTTTGTTGCCACTCCATGTCACGGATCGGCTGTCATTGACTTGGGCCGTGTAAGTCAAACGCACACCAATACCTTTGCTTAAATCATTGCCATTGTCGGTGGTGTTTACGGCGAAGCCGTATTGACCTTTCCACTGCGGATTACCTGCTAACACCTACAAACCAGAAGCCTTGAACTGTAGGTACACCAACAATGGCGCTTGTTTCAGACAGTTTGTAAACAAAAGTAGGGGCACGATCAATTGCATCAAATTGGCACCCAGCTTCGAGCCACCACACAATATGTTGGACTGTGTTTATTTAAATTTATAGTGGTCCCTGTTCAAAACTGCCGCAACGGCATTGACCTCTTCGGGGAACATGCCCAAGTTCAGCTCTGTGTTGCATTGCTCGACCATGCCACGCAACAAACCCGGTGTATTGATGCGCCCCTTGGGTTTGTAGATGGCACTGCTATCCCCAGGGACTTTGGTGGCGTGACAAGCCACGCACTTGTTCTCCGCGATCAACTTCTCGCCCAACTTCAGGTCTGCCCCATCGAACATGACGGGTTGTGCGTGCACCCCCATGAAAGCGGTGGCGAAAACAAGCACAAAACTCCAGTGAAGGGATGTCATCATGGGTTCACATCAAAAAAACCGCTCTTCGGTCACCCGAAGAGCGGAAGAAAAAAGCCACGAGTACCAATCGAGCTTTCACAACTTGTACCTCCAATCAACCAATTTTGGCGATTGGAATTGAGCAATTATTTGGCGCCAGCCAAAATCCATGCAGCCAATGTGTTGGCATCGGAATCGCTCAAAGCTGCTTGTGCCGGCATGGGCACTGGGCCCCACTTGCCAGAGCCACCGGCTTTGATGCTTTTGGCCAATGTGGCGGTCGCATCTTTTTGGCCTGCATATTTTTTAGCCACATCTTGGTAAGACGGACCCACCACTTTCTTGTCAACGCCATGGCATGCCATGCATGCATTTTTTTTGGCCAGATCCAAGTTCGCAAATGCGGGTGCTGCAAAAGTTACAGACATAACGATGAGTGCAGAAATCAGTTTCATGAGAGCTCCTAGAGTTAAATATCAATGACGGCTAATTTAACGCAAAAATCGAACTGATGGGTGACGATGTTCATTCAAAACATCAGTGCTTTCACCAATGCGCATGGCTATGACTAGGGCCTGTCATCAATTGAGCCAAACCACAGCCCCGACGAGATGCACTGCG
>CAYRBW010000261.1:0-3191 GCA_964422575.1 uncultured Limnohabitans sp. | reverse complement strand
CCCGGCCCGGTGAAAACACCCAACCAAATGCTTTTGCTCAGCCTCGCGTCTTTCTACATCCCGGTTTTAAACATCAGGGGCTTGGTGTTTTATGTGACCTCGGCCAACAAAACGGCTCCAGGTACAAGCGACTCCGAGAGAGCCGTTGCTGAGCGCATTCAGAAAGTTGGTGTGGTTGAAATCCGCGATGCCAACCGCCCACTGAAAGCCGGCGAAGAAGTTTACAAAGCACAGTGTGCCGCCTGCCATACTGCAGGCGCTGCTGGTGCACCCAAGTTCGCCGATGCGGGCGCTTGGGGCCCGCGCATCAAACAAGGTTTGGAGACCTTGGTCAACTCAGCGCTCAAGGGCAAAGGCGCCATGGGCGCCCAAGCTGGCGGTGATTTCAACGATACCGAAATCGCCCGTGCTGTGGTTTACATGGCCAACAATGCTGGTGGTAAGTTCGAAGAACCCAAGGCACCTGCCGCCGAAGGTGAAAAGAAATAAAGCATTTATTGCACCCCAAAAACCGATCCTTGTGATCGGTTTTTTTATGCCTGACTCAATCTGCCACGCTCTACGTTTCTTGTGGACTGATTACGAATCCAAAACGCTCCGGCAACGTCTGCGACAGACAATCCTCAGGTTTCCACCGACCTTGCTCTATGGCCTCAGCGAGCCAGGCCACATCGAGCGTATGAACCAAGCCAAACCCTATAGTAGTGTGGAGATAGACACGGCCCACTTCGTCCACCATGCAGGCGATCACTTGGCAGGCTTGGCCTGTGTGTGCCGTCACCTCGAAACCTTCACTCACACGCCAAATGTAAGGTGTCACTTCCAGTTCGATGTAGACCCGTTGAGGGCCATTTTGAAAAAACCAACGCCCTTGGGCATCGGCTTCATAGTTCCGATGGATGAAATCAATCAGTTTTTCGTGCTTGAGCACAGATCCTCTGCTGCCTGCTTGGCCACTTTGAAAGCTGCCTGAGAGCTGCACACGGTCATCGCGCATGTGCCATTGACCTCGGCTGTCCAAACCTAACCAACCAAAACAATCTGGCACATTCGGCCACTTGACCATGGCTTGCCGAACAATGTCATCCATGAGGTGCCTCCAATTCAAGTGCGGGGTGCCCCGCCGCACCCAAGAGCCACGCGCCCACAGCATCAGGCAACCCACGCACATGGCTTGGCCATGGTCCTTGAGCAAAGCCAACGTGGCCACCTTGCTCAGGCTGCCACAGCGTGACCGATGCCGAAACGTCGACCTGCATCGGCAAACTGCTGGCCGGCACAAAAGGGTCATTACGTGCATTCAGTGCCAAAGCAGGGATGCGAATCTCGCGCATCAATGGCTTGGCAGATGCCCTTGACCAATAATCGTCTGTGTTTTTAAAACCATGCAAAGGAGCCGTAAAAGCATTGTCAAACTCATACAGATCCCGAGCTGCAATGAGCCTTTGTCGATCAAATAATCCTGGGTGCTGATCCCATTTCGCCAAGGCCTTGGGCTTCATGCTTCGCAAAAACATGCGTGTATAGATTTGCCGATTCACGCCGCGCCCAATCGCATGACCGCTTTGCATCAAATCTAGGGGGGAGCAGATCGAGGCGACCGCATCTGCGCAATCATGAGCCACTGTGCCGTGCTCGGCTGCCCAACGCATCAAAGCATTTCCACCCAAAGAAACGCCTACAGCGACCAAGGTTTGACCGCCAAGCTGTCTGTGGTGGGTACGCAAACGCTGCAGCACCCAGTTGATCTCTTGGTGATCTCCTGAGTGGTAAGCACGCGGTGCTTGGTTGATTTCTCCACTGCACCCACGGAAATGAGGCAATGCAAAATTGAGGTCGTGCTCTGCAGCCCAATCGGCAAAGGCCTGGGCGTAGTGGCTATCCGATGAGCCTTCAAGGCCATGGAACAAAACCACCAGCGGTCGGTCATGACGGCTGGCTGCTTGTTGATCGACATCTATGAAATCACCGTCCGGGGTCACCCACCGTTCACGTTGCTTGGGCAAAATAGACCCTGACCGCCTTCGTGCATATAGTGCAGGCCAAATGGTTTGTGCATGGCCACCCGGCAACCATGCTGGTGCGCTGTAGTGAATCAACTCAATGCAGCACCATGGGTTGAGCTCCCACATCGGCCGAGTCATGTGGTGTGCCGGGGCTAGCGTGGTGTGCCACCATGCGCCAACCTTGTGGCATCTTCTGATATACATTGGTTGCAATTACAAAGGCCTGTTTAGCGCCTTGCGGTGTGATCACTTCCACACGCTCCACCAAGTGGTGCACGGCACAGGCCAAAGACACCACTTTGTGAATTCTTTCTGGATGGGCCTGCACACTGCCATTGGCAAACATGCCTTCAAAAGCAGCGCGAATGGCATGCGGCCCGATGATTCGTGGGCCACCAGGATGGACGCAAACAATGTCGTCTTCTTCTGCCCAACAAGCCATGAGTTGCTCAATGTCGGCGTTGTGCAGCGCCTCATAAAAACTTTGTTCAATGTCGTCAGGAGTGCCGCCCACAATGGCTGCTTGCAATTTGGCGCGTTTCATAGCGCGAAGTCTACACGGGCATTCGGTGCGCTGCTCAACAAAAAACCCGGCCACATTGCTGCGCCGGGTTTCGATTGTGGCTGCTGTTGTGCAGTCACGCTCTTTTGTAGAGCGTGTTATTTTTTGCGGTATTTGCGCAAAGCCGACAACTGAGCCGCCAGCACAGCTAATTCAGACTGGGCGCGAGCCAAGTCGATTTCGCTTTGGGCGTTTTTCAAAGCCTCTTCTGCGGCTGCTTTGGCTGCATTGGCTTTCTCTTCGTCGAGGTCTTTGCCGCGTATCGCGGTGTCAGACAGCACCGTCACGCAGTTGGGCTGCACTTCCAGAATGCCACCGGCCACGAAAACAAATTCCTCGCCGCCGTCAGCCTTAGTGATGCGAACCGACCCGGCCTTGATGCGGGTGATCAGTGGGGTGTGGCGTGGGTAGATACCCAGTTCACCAGACTCACCGGGCAAAGCCACAAACCGGGCTTCACCCGAGTAAATGGACTCTTCGGCACTGACCACATCAACGTGGATGGTGTTCATGTTTACTCCTTAAAAAGGTAGGTTCAAGCGGGCTACGGGGAGACTGGTTCAGCCGCCCCGAGGCTCTGCTTTACGCAGCCTTTTTGGCCTTTTCAAAAGCTTCGTCGATGG
>CAYRBW010000260.1:0-3195 GCA_964422575.1 uncultured Limnohabitans sp. | reverse complement strand
TGCCTTCCACAGGCCGCTTGGTGCGTTTCCAAACGCCGAAACAAACCATGTTCCAAGGCAACACCCAAGACCTGTATGGCGTGCGTGTGGATACGGGGGTGCAAGACGGCGGCGAGATTCCGATGTTCTACGACTCGATGATCGCCAAGCTCATCGTGCACGGCAAAGACCGCAACGAAGCCATCGCCAAAATGCGCGAAGCTTTGAACGGCTTCGTCATTCGTGGCATCAGCTCCAACATCCCGTTCAAAGCGGCCTTTTTGGCGCACCCCAAGTTTGTGACTGGCGAGTTCAATACGGGCTTCATCGCTGAGCACTACGCCCATGGTTTCCGCGCCGAAGACGTGCCGCACGACGACCACGACTTCCTCGCCGCCTTGGCTGCTTTTGTGCGTCGCAAGTCACGCCAACGCGCAGCCAACCTCAGCGGTCAGTTGCCCGGCTACGACGTGAAAGTGGGCCAAGACTACGCCGTGGTGGAGTTGGGCCAAAACGGCAACAACCGCTACGTGCCCGTGCATGTGGACGAGTTCGCAGGCAAGCCAGGCGTGGCGCAAATCACCATCGATGGCAAAACCTACGCGATCGAAAGCAAGTCGCGCTTGAACGACATCCGCATTGAAGGCACTTGCAATGGCAAGCCTTTCACAGCGCAAGTCGAGCGCGGCACTTTGAAGAACCCCTTGGCCTTGCAAGTGCAACACAACGGCACACGCATTGAAGCCTTGGTGATGTCACCCCGCATGGCTGAGTTGCACAAACTCATGCCTTTCAAAGCACCACCCGACTTGAGCAAGTACGTCATCTCTCCGATGCCCGGCTTGTTGGTCGAAGTGTCTGTGACCCCCGGCCAAAAAGTGCAAGCGGGCGAACGCGTGGCCGTCATCGAAGCGATGAAGATGGAAAACGTGTTGTTTGCAGCCGCAGACGGGGTGGTTAAGAAAGTGGTGGCCGCCAAGGGTGAATCGCTGACGGTGGATCAGATGATTGTGGAGTTTGAGTGAGCCAAGGCTCCACCGTCTCTGAAAATCCTGATCGGGCAAGGTTCGCCTTGACCGATCAGAATAAAGCCGACTTGGCGCAAAGCGCCCAAGAACAGTCGCTGCGTGTAGGCCAAGCCGAGGAAGCCCAAGCCCCCGAGCTTGAACAATTCTTTGAGCAAGCACTCCAGGACATTGAAGGCTGGACTGTTGATTGACCATGGCGCATGAGTGAGGTATGACTGTGATGGACCGTTTGAACGCCCGTACTTGTGTAGATGCCTTGGCTCAAATGTGGGCCCGAGCCCCAGTAAGTAGCTTCGTGCTATTTTTTTGTCTCTGCGCAGGTGCGGCCTTTGCTCTTGCATCTGAGCGCCCACCGTCTTCACCACACGCAGACACTGCGGTTTTAGCCGCCTCCGCGCCTGCTAAGTCAGCTTCTGAGGCATTGCAAGTCCCCAACTCAAAAGCACCAGACGGTGCAGATTGGGGCGAACGAATCAAAACCTTGGAAGACAGAGAACGCGCGGCTTATCTGGCTGTCTTAGATGGGCAGCGCAAAAGCATGGATTGGTGGTTTTCCTTCCTAGCGGTATTCACCACGCTGGTAGGCATTGGTGGTGCTCTCATCCCCTATTTGCTCAATCGCAAAGACAAAGAAGTCTTGGCACTGGAAATAGCCGCAGCCAAAAAGGCACGTGAAGAGATTGAAAGCAGCCAAGCCAAAGCCGACGAGCTTCAAACGCAACAACACAAACAAGACGCACAAAACGCTGCGCAGCAAGCACGCGATACCACTAAAGAAGCGGCGCAATTTTTAAGAAATGCACAGGCATCGCCTAACCGCACAGAAGCGGAAGTCAATCAGCAAACGCAAGCAGCCCAACAAGTGCTGGCTTCGCTGACAGCAGAGCCGATCGACAAATTTCGAGCGCAAGCCGTTGAAGCCGGTGCTAAGCAAGATGCTGAATTGGCCACGATCTTGTGGCGACGTGTGTTAGACCTCGCCCCAACTGACGCGAATGCGGCCTTTAACTATGCCTATTGGCTGCAACAAAAAACAAAAAAGCTGCCACAAGCCTCGCTCACAGATTGGCAGGCGGTGAGCGCCGCATACGCGGTGGCCCAGCAGCACGACAACCTAGCAGCCCCCAATTTTTGGATACCTAACAACTGGGGCGTTGCACTTTTTGACGAGGCCCAAGCCTTGGCGGGCCGTGGTGATCTACCCGCCGCACAAGCGAAGTGGGCACAGGCGGGCGAGAAGTATGCGCAGGCGCTGGACATCAAGCCAGACATGCACGACGCGGCCAACAACTGGGGCAACGCACTTGCTGCCGAGGCCGGGGCTTTGGCGGGCAGTGGTGATCTACCCGCCGCACAAGCGAAGTGGGCACAGGCGGGCGAGAAGTTTGCGCAGGCGCTGGGCATCAAGCCAGGCATGCACGAAGCGGCCAACAACTGGGGCATTGGTTTACTTCACGAATACCAAGCCTTACGCAAAACGGATAAACCCGAAGATGCCCGTACCGCTGAGCAACGTTTGGCGCAAGCGCAAGCGCTGCTAGAAAAACATGCTGCCATGTCGGAGGCGGGCAAGCAGCTTGTCGCGTACAACTTGGCATGCTGCTACAGCTTGCAAGGCCGCTTGAGCGAGGCGTTGGCGCAGCTGGAAATTGACCGTGTGGCCGCAATCAATTTCCCTGACCCTGAGCATTTAAAAACCGACGACGATTTGGCCTCTTTACGCGCTACCCCCGAATACAAAGCGTGGTTCCAACAACACTTCCCCAACAACTAACTTCCAAAGAAAGCCCCCGCCATGAGCACCTCACAACGCCCTTTCAAAGTTTTAGGCATCCAACAAATCGCCATCGGCGGCCCTGACAAGGGACGCTTGAAAAAGCTGTGGGTCGATATGTTTGGCCTCGAAGTCACGGGCACGTTTCAAAGTGAGCGTGAGAATGTGGACGAAGACATTTGTGCCATCGGTGTCGGCCCTTTCAAGGTCGAGGTTGATTTGATGCAGCCCATGGACATCGCCAAAAAGCCTGCGGTTCACGCCACGCCGTTGAACCACATTGGTTTGTGGATCGACGACCTGCCTGTGGCCGTGGCATGGCTCACCGCGCAAGGTGTGCGCTTTGCCCCCGGCGGCATCCGCAAGGGCGCGGCTGGCTTTGACATCACCTTCATGCACCCCAAGGCGAACGAC
>CAYRBW010000259.1:0-3209 GCA_964422575.1 uncultured Limnohabitans sp. | reverse complement strand
GTGCTGGGCCTGGCGTCGAGCGGCGTGCACTCCAACGGCTTTTCATTGGTACGCAAATGCATCGAGCGCGCGGGCAGCAACGCCCCCGCCACGCTCGACGGCAAACCCTTTAAACAAGCCCTCATGGAGCCCACCCGCCTGTACGTACTCAATGTGTTGGCCGCATTGGCTGTTCACCCCATCAAGGCTTTGGCCCACATCACCGGTGGTGGCTTGCTTGAAAACATCCCCCGCGTGCTGCCCGAAGGCTTGGCCGCTCACCTGCAAAAAGGCAGCTGGCCCCAGACCGAGCTGTTTGCTTGGTTGCAAACAACCGCCGGCATCGACGACATCGAGATGAACCGCACCTTCAACAACGGCATCGGCATGGTGGTGGTGATTGATGCGGCCGAAGCCGAAGCCTGCGCTCAAACCCTGCGTGCTGCGGGCGAGCAGGTTCACGTCATCGGCAAGATCGCACCGCAAGGCAACGGCGCACAGGTCGTGGTCGCCTGAGGCCACAAAGAGTCAAGTGCTTGAGAGTTCGCTGATGCGGCCTCTCAGCGCATCCTGATCGGGGGCATGAGGCTCAGCTTGCAAATACATTTGCAAATCCTGCAGGGCCTCGTGCTTGCGCCCCAACTCAGCCAACACCAAACCACGGTCACGGCGTTCAGACCAACCCTCAGGCAAAAGCACCACCAGTCTGTTCAGGACGCAGAGCATGCGCGGCCAGTCTTCATGTGATCGGAAAATTTCCTTGAGGTTACGCAACATCCGTGCCAGCAAATCACGCGGTGGGCAAGGCTGCAAATACAAACCCAAAGGCGTTTCACCGTCGTCCAGATCGGCCGCAGAGGCCTTGTCCTGCGCGTCGCGATAAGGCCCCAGCCGTTCGGTCAAGTTGTCAACCCCCAAGGACTCCCCTGTCAAAGGATCCAGCACCACCAAGCCCCCCTGCAAGGTGACTTTGACCAAAAAGTGCCCCGGAAATGACACCCCTTGTGCGTGCAAACCCAAGCCTTGGGCCAACTCCAACCAAATCACGGCCAGAGAAATCGGCAAGCCACGCCGCGTTCGCAGTACCTCATTGAGGTAACTGTTTTCTGGGGCGTAGTAATTGTTGGCATTGACACCAAAGCCCATTTCTTTATAGAAAACCTGGGTCAAGACGGCCAAACGCGTCAAATCGTCGGCATCTACAGGCAATCGGGCTTTGACTTTTTTGAACAAGCGCGCCACATCGTCAAGCACACTTTGCACATCCAAATCAGGCTCTTCGTCTTGCACCAAACTCGCTGCTGCTTCCAGCAAAGGGAAATGCGCATCGCTTTGCACCAGACTGGCGAAGTAATCCAGGGGCGATGGTGTGGCGAAGTTCAAATTCATGAAGACCTTTGCACCATCAGCGCTTCAAAAAAGTCTTGAACCGCAAGCCAGTGACCCACAACACCCCGAAATACAAGACCGCAGATGTGGTCATCACCAGGACCATCCAGCCGATGCGCTGCCAAGCATCCTGTCGCATGGACACCCAAGGCAAGGCTTGGGCTGCAAACCACAGCAAGCCGGCAAGCAAGCCGGTGGCCAGCAAAACCTGACACACAAAGCGCCACCACCCCGGCTGGGGCTTGTAGCTGCCTCGACGCAGCAGGCCCACCAACAACCAGCCCGCATTGACCAGCGCGCCCAATCCAATCGAAAGCGCCAGCCCTGCATGCGCCAAATGGGGCACTAAAAGCACGTTGAACACTTGCGTGAGCACCAGCACCACCAGCGCAATCCGAACCGGCGTGCGAATGTCCTGGCTGGCGTAATAACCTGGTGCCAGAACTTTGATAGCGACCAAGCCCAACAGGCCCACGCCATAGCCCGTCAAAGCCAAAGTGGTTTGCTGCACATCCCGGTCGGTGAACGCGCCATAGTGGTACAGCACCGAAACCAGTGGCTGTGAAAACACCAACAAAGCTGCCGCACAAGGCAAGGCCAGCAGCAGCACCAAACGCAAACCCCAGTCGAGCATGGCCGCATAACGCTCCGTGTCTCCTGTGGCTTTGGCCGCCGCCAATTGGGGCATCAGGACGACCCCCAATGCCACTCCCAGCATGGCGGTCGGAAATTCCATCAAACGGTCGGCATACGTGAGCCAACTGACGCTGCCGGTTGCAAGGTGAGAAGCAATCTGGGTGTTGATGAGCAAGGAAATTTGCGCGACCCCCACGCCCAGCAAAGCCGGAGCCATCAGGCGCAAGATGTTGCGCGTCGCCGGGTTGGTCCAGGCTTTTTTAACAGCAGCAGGCCCCAAGCCCAGCCGAGGCAACAAACCTAATCGGTGCAGCGCCGGAATTTGCACGGCCAACTGAAGGAACCCACCCACCATGACACCAACGGGCAAAGCATAAATGGCTTCAAACCCCTGACGTGCCAGCCAAGGGGATAGAAACCAGGCCGCGGCAATCACACTCACGTTCAGCAAAACCGGCGTCGCGGCTGGCACGGCAAAACGCCGCCAAGTGTTCAAAACACCTGCCGACAGTGCCACCATGGACATGAAGGCGATGTAGGGAAACATCCAGCGCGTCATGCTGACCGCAGCGCCATAACCCCGCGCGTCTTGCTGCAAACCGCTGGCCAAAGCCCAAACCAGCCAAGGTGACGCCAACACACCCAAAATGGATACCGCCACCACGGTCCAAGCCAGCGCGGTGGCCACACTGTCAATCACCTCTTGGGTGGCTTCATCTCCGTGTTGGGCACGGCTGGTCGCCAACACGGGCACAAAAGCTTGACTGAAAGCCCCTTCCGCGAACAAGCGCCGAAACAAATTGGGAATGCGAAAGGCCACATTGAAGGCATCCGTCAAGGCGCTGGCACCAAAAGCGGAGGCAATGAGCAGCTCACGCACCAAGCCCGTCACCCTGGAGGCCAGGGTAAAAAACGACACAACAGAGGCAGAACGAAGGAGGCTCACAGAGGGCGAGTGTAGCGGCCCGGCGGTTGACACTTGTCCGTTGCTGCAGATTGAGCAACACGTCAGGCGCTCGGCATCTGCTAGAATGCCGGGTTCGCTGGACATCATCCTCAGACACTGAAAGAACTTATATATGGCATCCTCTAAACCAAAAAAGAAAAATCCCCGTCTTGCTTCCGGCCGTAAACGCGTCCGCCAAGACATCAAAATCAACGCTGCGAACTCTTCGCTGCGCTCCAAATACCGCACCGCTGTGAAA
>CAYRBW010000258.1:0-3209 GCA_964422575.1 uncultured Limnohabitans sp. | reverse complement strand
GCGCTCGTGGATGTCGGCCAGGCCCTTGGGGTAGGTGTCGCTGGTCATCACGATGTGCGACTTTTTGGCCAACAGGGCCTCGAAGGCGTTGAAGAATTCTTCTTGCGTGCGGTCTTTGTTGGCAAAGAACTGCACATCGTCGATCAGCAGCAAATCGAGCGAGTGGTAGTGGTGCTTGAACTCGTCAAAAGTCTTGCGCTGGTAGGCTTTAACCACATCCGACACAAATTGTTCTGCGTGGATGTAGAGAACCTTGGATTCGGGGCGGTCGACCAGCAGTTTGTTGCCGATGGCGTGCATCAGGTGAGTCTTGCCCAAACCGACACCGCCATAGATGAAAAGAGGGTTGTACAGGTGCCCCGGCGAGCCGGAAACGTGCATAGCTGCGGCACGCGCCATGCGGTTGGCTGTGCCCTCAACCAGATTGTCAAAAGTCAGGGCGGTGTTGAGGCGGCTGCGGAAAGTATTGGTCGCGGGTTCTTCGGGCAGGTCGACCGACTCAGGTGCATTTTCCATTGACGATGGCGTGGACTGACGAACAGGCCTAACGCCGCCATCGCGCGGAGTGATCACTAACTCTATTTGGACTGGATGGCCTTGCAGGCTTTCGAGCATGGCGGCCAGACGGCCTGCATATTGGGCCCGGATCCAGTCGAGTTTGAAGCGATTGGCCACGAACAAGGTGAGGCGCTGCTGGTCGTCCGAGATCTGCGCGGTCAAGGGCTTGATCCAGGTGTTGAACTGCTGCTCGGGCAGCTCGCGAGACAGCTCGTCCACGCACGCTTGCCACAGGGAGTGGCCGGTATCGGCCTGAAATTCTGGGGGGAGTCCCTCGGACATGTTGTATTTGTTTTTTTGTGGACAGTTGACAAAGACTACGGCAGTCAAATGGCGCTTATCAAGAGCTTATCCACATGCTGGAACGCATTCGAGTGGCCATCATAAACCACATCGATCCGGTTTGCCTCGGAAGGTACCCGGATGTCTTAACTGTTGGTTTATTTGCCGAGGGGCCGAAAGTTTGCGATAATCTTAGGTTTCGCCTAACGCTGATTCATGGCATTGGGCACAAAGGAAGAGTTATGAAACGCACCTACCAACCATCCAAGACACGTCGCGCCCGTACCCACGGTTTTCTGGTCCGCATGAAAACCCGTGGTGGCCGTGCCGTGATCAACGCACGCCGCGCAAAAGGCCGCAAGCGTCTGGCTGTCTAATGCCTTTTCAACCGTCTGGCTGTGGCCCGACGCCACTGCAGGCGGTTGATTCCAGGGTTTGGCCATCGTGCAGCGTTTGAAAACACGCCCACAATTTCAGGCCGCCCTGGCGGGTGGAACAGTCTCGCGCACAACGCATTTTGCGTTGCACCGCCTGACATTGACACGCCCAATAGACACCCCTTTGGCTCCTGCTGAACAAGTTGGGCCTGCACCTTCACAGGAGCAGGCCCTTTTTGGCTTGTTTGACGTTTGGCTAGGTGCCATGGTGCCCAAGCGCTGGGCTCGCCGTGCAGTGACCCGCAATGCCATCAAACGCCAGATCTACAACGTGAGCGAACACTTTGGTGATCGCCTGCCTTTGGCCGCCCATGTGGTTCGTTTGCGCGCCACGTTTGACCGCAAACACTTCATCAGTGCCACATCGGAGCCGCTCAAGCTGGCTGTGCGGCAAGAGCTGGAAAAACTGTTCGAGCGCGCGCTGCAACCCGAGGTTCGCACATGATCTTCCAACGTTTGTTGATGGGTCTGGTGCGCGCTTACCGCTTGCTGCTAAGCCCTTGGTTGGGTTCGTCTTGCCGTTTTGAGCCCACTTGCTCGGCTTATGCCCTGCAAGCATTGGAACAATATGGTGCAACGACCGGCAGTTACCTCACAATTCACCGTTTGGTGCGTTGCAGCCCTTGGTGCAAGGGCGGTCACGATCCTGTTCCCGAACAAGCGCCTCGCTTGTTCTCTGCTTTGTTTTCCCCTACTTCGTCAAAGAAGACCCCATGAACGATATCCGTCGCACCATCCTTTGGGTGATTTTTGGCTTCTCCATGGTCCTGCTTTGGGATGCATGGCAGGTTCATAACGGCAACAAGGCCACCTTCTTCCCCAAGCCTGAAGTCGCAGCCAAGGCGGCGACCCCAGCGGCCAGCGCCAACGGCGTGCCAGTGGCCACGGCCACGCCCGCAGCCACACCCGGTCAAGTACCAACGTCTGCCCCCGCTGCCGCTGCCGTGCCTCGCGAGAAAATCGAAGTGGCCACCGATGTGCTCAAGCTCAGCTTTGACACAGAAGGCGGCTCACTGGTGCGCACCGAATTCACCCGGCATGCCGATTTTGTGGACACCCAAAAGCCTTTTGTCTTGCTCGACCAGAGCAGCAGCCGTGTTTACATGGCGCAAACGGGCCTGATCGGCGGTGATTTCCCAACACACAAGTCGCCCATGAAGTTCACCGGCGAACGTAGCCTCAAAGACGGTCAAAACGAGCTGACTTTGCGCTTCGAGTCCGATGTGCAAAACGGCGTGAAGCTGGTCAAGACCTACACCTTGCAGCGTGGCAGCTACGCCATTGACGTCAAGCATGAAGTGGTCAATATGGGCGCGTCCAATGTGTCGCCCCAGTTGTATTTGCAGCTGGTGCGCGATGGCAACAAGCCTGCAGGCGAGTCGTCTTTCTATTCGACCTTCACCGGCCCTGCGGTTTACACCGACGCCAAGAAGTACCAAAAAGTCGAGTTCAGCGACATCGAGAACAACAAGGCCGAGATTGAGAAGTCATCACCCAATGGTTACGTGGCCATGGTGCAGCA
Source organism: uncultured Limnohabitans sp. (assembly GCA_964422575.1). GTDB lineage: Bacteria > Pseudomonadota > Gammaproteobacteria > Burkholderiales > Burkholderiaceae_C > Limnohabitans_A. The sequence continues at coordinate 410 of CAYRBW010000258.1, read as the reverse complement.
CTACTTTGCCACCGCGTGGTTATTGGTCGACGGCATCCAGCGCGAAAACTTCGTGCGCAAGGTCGACACCAATTTGTACGCCGTGGGCATGATCACGCCGCTGGCCTATTTGGCGCCGGGCCAGTCAAAGTCGCTGAGCGCACAACTGTTCAGCGGCCCACAAGAAGAAAAAGTCCTCGAAGCCCTGGCACCTGGCCTAGACCTGGTGAAGGACTATGGCTGGTTGGCGATGCTGTCCAAGCCTTTGTACTGGTTGCTCGATAAGCTGTTCAGCTTCATACAGAACTGGGGCTGGTCGATCGTGGCACTGGTGCTCTTGCTCAAGATCGCGTTTTACTGGCTCAATGCCAAGGCTTACGCCAGCATGGCCAAGATGAAGGCCATCAACCCCAAGATCATGGAGATGCGCG
>CAYRBW010000257.1:0-3219 GCA_964422575.1 uncultured Limnohabitans sp. | reverse complement strand
CGGTCTCCAAAACCGAAGGTTGTAGGTTCGATTCCTACTGCCCCTGCCACCTGAAAAGGTGGATTTCAAGCCCGCTAGGCCCTAGCGGGCTTCCTTGTCTGATAAGAGGCCTCTTGAAAGAGGCCTCAACAAAGGTTTTAAGCCGTATGGCAACGTCCGAAGTTCAAACCGTGAGTGCTGCTGGCGACAAAATGCGTCTGGCATTGGCTGCAGCGCTGGTCATTGCCGCATTGGTGGCTTATTACCTGTTGGCCGGGCAAGGCAGCTTGGCGCAATGGACTGGCCTGTTGGCCGGCTTGGTGGCGGCGGTTGTGGTTTTCTTGACTTCTGAGTCGGGTCGTCAATTGATCACTTTTGGTCGTGATGCTGTGCGCGAAGTCAAGAAGGTGGTCTGGCCAGAGCGCAAAGAGGCCATGCAGATCACCGCTTATGTGTTCGCCTTTGTGGTGGTGATGGCGCTGTTCTTGTGGCTCACCGACAAAACTCTGGAATGGGTTTTTTACGATCTGATTCTTGGGTGGAAAAAGTAATGAACGATGCAGTAGTCAACGCGCCGATGGCAGGCTCCTCAACCAACAACCCAGATCTGAAGTGGTATGTGGTTCATGCTTATTCGGGCATGGAAAAGGCGGTCGAGCGGAACATCATTGAGCGCATCGCACGCTCGGGCATGGAAACCAAGTTTGGTCGCATTCTGGTTCCAACCGAAGAGGTTGTGGAAGTCAAAAACGGCCAAAAGCGCACCACTGAGCGCAAATTTTTCCCTGGCTATGTGCTGGTGGAAATGGTGATGGATGATGAAACTTGGCACTTGGTGAAGCACACGAACAAAGTGACAGGTTTTGTGGGGGGGGCTAAAAACCGTCCGGCCCCAATTTCTGAAGCAGATGTTCAGAAAATCGTAAGTCAGATGCAAGAAGGCACCGACAAGCCGCGTCACAAAGTCGAGTTTGAGGTGGGTGAATACATCCGTGTCAAAGAAGGTCCATTCACCGACTTCAACGGTACTGTTGAAGAAGTCAATTACGAACGCAACAAGATGCGTGTTTCCGTCACCATTTTTGGTCGCGCAACACCCGTTGAGTTGGAGTTTGGTCAAGTCGAGAAAACCTGATTTTTCCCCATTTTCTGTTTGACGCTTACCGACTCGGCGCCAAGCAATATCTCAGAGTCGTTAACCCCGGGGAGCTCAAGGTTTAAACATCCTGAGCGTTTGTACCCGAAAGGAGAAAAGCATGGCGAAAAAAATCGTCGGCTTCATCAAGCTGCAAGTACCAGCTGGTAAAGCCAATCCATCACCACCTATTGGCCCCGCATTGGGTCAACGTGGTTTGAACATCATGGAATTCTGCAAGGCGTTCAACGCCCAGACCCAAGGCGTAGAGCCGGGCCTGCCATTGCCAGTGGTCATCACGGCGTTTGCAGACAAATCCTTCACCTTCATCATCAAGACGCCCCCTGCAGCGACCTTGATCAAGAAGTCCATTAAGATCGACAAGGCTTCTACCAAGCCAGGGCTGGAAAAAGTGGGCAAGATCACTCGTGCTCAGCTGGAAGAAATCGCCAAGACCAAGATGAAAGATCTGACTGCTGCCGACATGGACGCAGCTGTTCGCACCATCGCTGGTACTGCCCGCTCAATGGGCGTGAATGTGGAGGGCGTGTAAATGTCCAAGCTCACTAAAAAGCAAAAAGCCTTTGTTGGCAAAGTGGACAGCAACAAGCTGTACGCCTTGGCCGATGCCTTGGTGATCGTGAAAGATTGCGCTAATGCCAAGTTTGATGAGTCCATCGACGTGGCTGTGCAACTTGGCATCGATGCCAAGAAATCTGACCAAGTGGTTCGAGGCGCGGTCGTGTTGCCTAACGGTACCGGCAAAACTGCGCGCGTTGCTGTGTTCGCTCAAGGCGCCAAGGCCGAAGAAGCCAAAGCCGCTGGTGCTGATGTGGTCGGCATGGACGATCTGGCTGCCCGCGTGAAAGCTGGCGACATGCCTTTCGACGTGGTGATCGCTGCTCCTGACGCGATGCGCGTTGTGGGTACATTGGGTCAGATTTTGGGCCCACGTGGTCTGATGCCTAACCCCAAAGTCGGCACCGTTACACCAGATGTCGCTACCGCTGTGCGCAATGCCAAGGCTGGTCAAGTCCAGTTCCGCGTTGACAAAGCCGGTATCGTGCACGGCACCATCGGTCGTCGTTCGTTCGATGCCGACAAGTTGCAAGGCAACTTGGCCGCATTGATCGAAGCCTTGGTGAAAGCCAAACCAGCAACAAGCAAAGGTGTTTACCTGCGCAAAGTTGCTGTGTCTTCAACCATGGGTGTGGGCGTTCGCGTTGACACACAATCCATCGCAGCTTGATTGCGATAAAAATTTGAGTGGGTTGTAAAGCCTACTCAATGTGGTGGGCTGCAGCCTAGTAAAAGGGCTGTAGGCCATCCAAGACCGTTGGTGCACACATCGCTGTGCTTAATCAACAAACCGACAAGTTCATTTGGAGGTTTGGGCCAACGCAGATGGCGATCCCGCTGCAGATGGATGAAGATCTTGAACAGTTGGTCGCTGCAAATAGGCGTGTTTCAGGGGTGACCCGAAAAACACATATAAAGGAGTAGACCTTGAGTCTGAATCGCAGTGAGAAAGAAGCGGTCATCACCGAAGTGACCGACCTCGCCGCTAAAGCTCAAACGCTTGTGATGGCGGAATACCGTGGTATCACGGTCGCTGACATGACAAACTTGCGCGTCAAAGCTCGCAGCCTCGGTGTTTCGCTGAGCGTGTTGAAAAACACCTTGGCTCGCCGTGCTGTGACAGGTACGCAGTTTGAAGTTGTCGCCGGCCAGATGACCGGCCCGCTGATCTATGGCTTCTCTGAAGATGCTGTGGCCGCCGCTAAGGTGGTGGCTGACTTCGCGAAAACCAACGACAAGTTGGTGATCCGCGCAGGTGCATTTGCAGGTAAAGCCTTGGACGTCGCTGGCGTTAAGCAATTGGCAAGCATCCCTTCAAAAGAAGTGTTGTTGGCCCAGTTGTGTGGCTTGTTGATGTCGCCTATGTCCCGCACTGCAGTGGTGTTGGGTGCTTTGGCGGCCAAAAAAGGCGAAGGCGAAGCTGTTGCCGCTTAAGGCCAGCGTTCGTGTTTTAACCAATTGTTAGGAAATAAAAATGGCATTCGATAAAGACGCATTTTTGACCGCGCTGGACAGCATGACGGTCA
>CAYRBW010000256.1:0-3222 GCA_964422575.1 uncultured Limnohabitans sp. | reverse complement strand
AAGGTGGCCGCGTTCATGGCGCTCATGCAGATGCTTCCGCTGGCCAAGAACATGATGTAGGGCACCTTCTCGCCACCCAGCTCGATCTGCCCAACCAGCGATCCCAGTCCGTAGCCAAAGGCCACCAGCCACATGAGCGGCTCGGCGATGTTGCCCACCAAGCTGGGGATAGCCAGCTTTTTCCAGACCAGCCAGTTGCGCTGGAACACAGGCCACCAGCGCATGGACAGGCGGGGGGCAGCCCAGATGTTGTTTTGAATTTGACTCATGTTCAACCTTCCTCGCGGATCTGGCGTCCGGTCAACTTCAGGAACAGGTCTTCCAGGTTGGAAGGTCGGTGCAAGGTGCGCAGCGCGGGCCAGGCTTGCAAGGCGGTCAGCAGTGAGCGGCTGTCTTGGGTATAGAAGAAAACGGTTTCCCCACTCACCTCAACCCGGCCTGCCAGCGCTTTCAGGCTGGCCTCTTGCGCCAGCGCCACCGCGCCTTGACCAAACACCTCGACCACTTCGGGCTCCAGGTGCTCGGCAATCAAATCGCGGGGTTTGCCTTCGGCAATCTTGCGGCCTTGGTCCAGCACCAAGAGGCGTGAGCACAGGCGTTCGGCCTCGTCCATGAAGTGGGTGGTGAGCAAGATGGATTTGCCTTCTTGCAGCAGCACTTGAAGGCGTTCCCACATCAGGTGGCGCGCCTGCGGGTCCAGGCCCGTGGTGGGCTCGTCCAGCATGAGCAATTGTGGGTGGTTGATGAGGGCGCGAGACAAGCTCAAGCGTCGCTTCATGCCGCCCGACAACTCGCCCGGTTTGGCTTTGGCTTTATGGCTGAGTGCGCCAAACTCCAGCAAGGGCGGAATGCGCTCGCGGTTGTCTGCATCGGGTAAGCCAAAGTAACGGCCAAAGACCAAGAGGTTTTCTTCGGCGGTGAAGTCCGGGTCCAGCGTGTCCATCTGCGCGACCACGCCCAAGCGGGCCTTGATGGCCAGCGCGTCACGTGGCATTTGCAAACCGTCGAAATAACGGATGGAGCCGCCATCGGGCTGCGACAGGCCCAGGCACATGCGCAGCGTGGTGGTTTTGCCCGCGCCATTGGGGCCGATCACGCCCAGGCATTCGCCAGGGTTGATGTGGAAAGACAGGTCGTTGACCACCGTAGCGTCGCTGTAGCGTTTGACCAGGTGTTCGACCGAAAGCAATGGGGTGTTCATGGCTGCATTTTGCCTGTGCCGCCCGCTCCTTTTTTGGCATGGCGTCTTCTTCGCAAAGCAGTGCCAGCGGATCGCCTCCATTGACCCTTGGGCGGAACGCCCACAACAAACCGGGCGGCTGCGGGTGGCCCGATAAAATCAGACCCTTGTTCAAAACGCCCCGGCGGCCCCCACATGTCCAGTTCCCTCTCTGACCGCTTGGCGGATTTGCCGCAGTACCTGATTCACAAACAAGCCTTGACCGCCTTTGCCGGCTGGGTAGCGGGCAGCCAGTGGGGCGGCGTGACCACCGGGATCATCGACCGCTTTGTGCGCCGTTACAACGTCAACATGAGCGAAGCGGCCAACCCGGACACAACCAGCTACAAGAGCTTCAATGAATTTTTCACCCGCCCGCTCAAGGCCAGCGCTCGCCCTTTGGGCGTTGCCGCCTACGTGAGCCCAGTGGATGGCGCCATCAGCCAATGCGGCCCGGTGGTGGGCGATCAAGTCTTTCAGGCCAAAGGACACGGCTACAGCACCCGCGCCCTGGTGGGTGGCGACGCGGCGCTAGCTGCACAGTTTCAAGACGGTGAATTTGCCACGCTCTACCTGAGCCCGCGCGATTACCACCGCATCCACATGCCTTGCGCGGGGTGCCTGACCCGCATGATTTATGTGCCGGGTGATTTGTTCTCCGTCAACCCAACCACGGCCCGTGGCGTGCCGGGCTTGTTTGCTCGCAACGAACGGGTGGTGTGTGTGTTTGAAGGTGCGCAAGGCCCCTTTGTGATGGTGCTGGTGGGTGCCACCATTGTGGGCAGCATGGCCACTGTGTGGCACGGCGTGGTCAACCCGCCACGCCCCGGCACAGTGCGCGAGTGGGCCTACGAGATGGGCAACATCACCTTGGCACAAGGCGAAGAGATGGGGCGCTTCCTGCTTGGCTCCACCGTGGTGATGCTGTTCCCCAAAGGGGTGATGCAGTTCAACGCCGACTGGACGCCGACACGCCCCATCGCCATGGGCGAGGCCATGGGAACGCAGATTTGATCGACCCCATTTAATTGGGATCTGACCCCGATTAAATCTCGATCTTCGAGCCCAGTTCGACCACCGCATTGGTGGGCAGGTTCAAGAATTCGGCCGCTGCGCTGGCATTGTGGTGCATCTGGGCAAACAGCTTTTCGCGCCAGGTGGCCATGCCGCCGCCGATGGTCGGGATCACGATGTCGCGTGACAAGAAATAGCTGGTCATCATCGGGTCGAGCTTGTAGCCATCATCCTGAATGGTGGCCAATGCCGATGGCAAGTCGGGGTTGTCCTTGAAGCCATAGTTGACGATGACTTGCCAGCAATCGTGGCCCAACGCCATCACATCCAAAAGCTTCTCAGCATCCATGCGCGGCACCTCATGGCTGCGCACAGTCACAAACAGGTTGCGCTGGTGCAAGACTTTGTTGTGCTTGAGGTTGTGCAGCAAGGCGTTGGGCACTGCACCTGTCTCGGCGGTCAAGAACACGGCCGTGCCTTCCACCCGCGTGGGCGGGGCAATGAAGACGGCATCCAGAAAATCGGTCAAGCGCAAGGCGTCCGAGCGCAAAGACTCGTTGAGCAAGCGGCGGCCATCGTGCCAAGTCAGCATCAGGGTGAACACCGCCGCACCAATGAGCAACGGGAACCAGCCACCGTCGAACAGCTTGAACATGTTGGACGCCCAAAACGCCAAGTCGACCACAAAGAAGAAGCCCGTCGCACCGATGCAAAGCGCCAGCGGCAACTTCCAGGCGTAGCGGATCACAAAGAAGGTGAGCACGGTGGTGATCAGCATGTCGGTGCACACGGCGATACCGTAGGCAGCGGCCAGATTGCTGGACGACTTGAACATGACCACGGCCATGACGATGGCCACAAACAGACCCCAATTCACAAAAGGCATGTAAATCTGGCCGGTGTCTGTCTCACTGGTGTGCTGCACTTGCAGGCGCGGCAGATAACCCAACTGAATGACCTGTTTGGTCACGCTGAAGGCACCCGAGATC
>CAYRBW010000255.1:0-3235 GCA_964422575.1 uncultured Limnohabitans sp. | reverse complement strand
GTGCAAACCGTGGGTGTGTCGGGTGGCTTTGGCAAGCCCGGCTCGGACACCTACAAAAAATGGCACGAAGTGCTGCTGAAATACCGCAACGGCCAACTGCCCGAGCGCGGCGCGATCTGGTTGACGTATTACCCGCACATCATGGTCGAGTGGTACCCGCATGTGCTCACCGTGTCGACCCTGCACCCGATCAGCCCGAACAAGACGCTCAACATGGTGGAGTTTTACTACCCCGAAGAAATCGTGGCCTTCGAGCGCGAATTCGTCAAAGCCCAGCAAGCGGCTTACATGGAGACCTGCATTGAGGACGATGAAATCGCCGAGCGCATGGACGCGGGCCGCAAAGCCCTGTTGGCACGTGGCGACAACGAAGTCGGCCCTTACCAAAGCCCCATGGAAGACGGCATGCAGCACTTCCACGAGTGGTTCCGCCGCCAAATGAACACCCTCTGAGCAGAAAGAGCCGATGCAAGCTTCCTGGATGATCCTTGCGTCGCTTTTTTTCGCGACGATGAGTGTGTGCATCAAATTCGCGGCAAGCCACTTTGGCACCTTTGAGCTGGTGTTTTACCGGGGTTTGATTGGCATGGCCTTCATGGCCTCGCTGTGCAAGATGCAAAACGTGTCACTGCGCACCTCGATCCCCATGATGCACGTCTGGCGTTCCGTGATCGGCGTGGCTTCCCTGTCTGCCTGGTTTTACGCCATTGCCCATTTGCCCCTGGCCACCGCCATGACACTGAATTACATGAGCGGGGTGTGGGTGGCGGCCTTCTTGATTGGCGGCACCTTGGTCATGGGGCGTTTGCAAGACGCTGGCAAACAAGGTCCCATCGTTCTCACCGTGATTGCAGGCTTCAGTGGGGTGGTCATGATCTTGCGCCCGACCATCGAACAGAACCAGCTGTTTGCAGGCGTCATTGGCTTGCTTTCGGGCTTGGGTGCAGCGCTGGCCTACATACAAGTCGCGGCACTTGGGCGCGTGGGTGAGCCCGAATCTCGCACGGTTTTTTACTTCTCCATTGGCACCACCGTCGTGGGCGGTGTCGCGATCCTTTTCACCGGCGCAAGTGCCTGGACCTGGCCCGAAGCCTTGTGGCTGTTGCCTATCGGTGTGCTGGCTGCCCTGGGACAGCTTTGCATGACCAAGGCCTACAGCAGGGGCTCCACCATGGTGGTGGCCAACTTGCAATATTCAGGCATCGTGTTTGCCGCGCTTTATGGCCTGTTCTTATTTGGTGATCAAATTCCACTGATTGGCTGGGCAGGCATGGCGCTCATCATCGCCAGCGGCATTGCCTCGACCGTGCTGCGCAACCGTGCCCTTCCTCAGGCCCCGGCCGAAGAACATTAACCAAGGAAATACCATGACCCCCACATTCGTCACTGCGTGTACTTCGCTGCCCCCTGAGGGGGCTGAGCCCTCCTTGGGGCGGCCCGGCGCAGGGCACGCCATGTACAGCTTGCTCATCACGCCCACCGAATTACAAAAACTTCAGCAACAAGGGGCGCCCTGCGCCGTGCTCGACTGCAGCTTTGACCTGATGAAGCCCGAGTTGGCCGATGGCCTGTTTGCTGCCGAGCACATCGCAGGTGCCAAGCATGCCCACCTGGACAGGCACCTGAGCACCCACCACGCGGAGGAAGCCGTGAACGGTGGCCGCCACCCTTTGCCGCAACGCGAAATCGTGGCGCAATGGCTCGCCAGCTTGGGCATTCAGAATGGCATGCAAATCGTGGTGTATGACCGCAACAAAGGTCACTACTGTGGCCGCTTGTGGTGGATGCTCAAATGGCTGGGGCACGATGCCGTGGCCGTGCTCGATGGTGGCTTGCAAGCCTGGAAAGACGCAGGCGGCGCACTGGCATCGGGGGCTTCACCGATCTCGGCAGCGGCCCGTTTCGAACTGAAAACACCACTGCGCCAGCTGATCTTGATCGAACAAGTGGCCACACACTTGGGTCAAGCCGATCAATCTGTGGTCGATGCACGCGCCGGGGCGCGGTTTCGCGGCGAAACAGAGCCTTTGGACCCTGTGGCCGGGCACATTCCTGGTGCCCTGAACCGCCCGTTCACGGACAACTTCACCGAAGATGGCCGTTTCAAGTCAGCCCAAGTGCTCAAAGCAGAATGGGAACAGGTCCTGGCGGGGCGTCGCATCAGTAGCGTGGTTCACCATTGCGGCAGCGGCGTGACGGCGGTGCCCAACCTGATCGCCATGGAGTTGGCCGGTTTTGGCCCCACTGCACTTTATGCCGGCAGCTGGAGCGAATGGAGTCGCACCCCCGGTCTGCCCTGCGCCAAAGGCTGAATTTGCAAGAGCACACCCAGTGTGTGATGGGCACATCACACGCCCACTTGAACAGCAGTTTCAGTGCTGGTGCCCGGCCAAAGCACTGACGACCACGACCATCCCCATGCCCAAAGCCAGCCAAATGATTTGTGCAGCCGTCTCGCGCGCGGACAGGCGTTTTTGCAGCTGGGGAATCAAATCGGCCAAGGCCACATAAACAAAGCTGCTGCTGGCCACCACCAGGAAAAAAGGCAACCAGTCGTGCAAAGCGTCAACCAGCATATAACCCACCGCACCGCCAAACGCGGTGATGGCCCCGGCCATCGACACCTTGACGATGGCGGCTTGACGACTGCTGCTGCCTTGACGCAACACAGCCAAATCACCCATGTGGTGCGGCACTTCGTGCGCCATCACCGCCAGCGCCGCGATCACCCCCAGTCGCAAGTCGGCCATGAAGGCCGAAGCGATCAATATGCCGTCACCAAAGCAGTGCACGCTGTCACCCGCCAACACGGCCCATTGGCCACGCAATTTGTCTTCGGCATGGTGGTGGACATGGCTGTGGTCGTGCTGATGCGCTGAGTGCTCATGAGCTGACGCAGGCCCATCACCGTGGCCGTGATGACTGTGGTCATCCCCGTGCTCGTGCCCGTGGTGCCACAGCTCGGCCTTGTCAAGCAGAAAGAAAAACACCAAGCCCAGCAAAAGCGTGAGGAAAAGCTCATGCGCACCGGCTTCGCTCTCAAAAGCCTCCGGCAGCAAATGCAAGAAAGATGTGGCCATCAAAGCCCCGGCGGCCAAACTCAGCATGTGTTGGGTGTAGCGGCTCAAAATACCGAAACTCAGCCACGCGGCGACCCAAACACTGCCAATGCCCGCCACCAAAGTGCCCACCAAAATCGCCAATAAAGTCATCTTGCTTCCACGAAGTGCTTGGC
>CAYRBW010000254.1:0-3236 GCA_964422575.1 uncultured Limnohabitans sp. | reverse complement strand
GGCAGCGTAGGTGAGGGCGCTTTTTTCAACTTGAGCGGCCAATTCGCGGGTGGGCGTGAGCACCAAAGCGCGGATGGCTTTGCCGCCAAAGCGGTTTTTGCCCGCTTCGCTCAGGCTCAGCTTGTGCAGCATGGGCAGCGTGAAGGCAGCGGTCTTGCCGGTGCCAGTTTGTGCACCGGCCAACAAGTCTTGTCCGGCCAGCACGGCGGGAATGGCTTGGGCCTGGATGGGGGTGGGGGTGTCATAGCCGAGCTCGCGCACAGCTTGCATGAGGGCCGGGGCCAGGTTCAATTCTTCAAAGTTCATTTTTACAGAGCGCCATGTCCGGCGCGGGTATCGGCTCATTCAACTGCTGTTGGCAGTTACCAGTGTTGGCCGATAGGTCTTAAGGTGGGCATGGAAACCGCAGGCGCTTGTTTTGAGCGTTGCCTGGGTCAGGCCCCAGCAGAAGTGCTGATGTTGCAGCAACTGGAGGCCACAACGAGGTGCATTGTCGCACAAAGCAAAAAAAGCCCGTGGATGCCCCCTGCAGGTCAAGTCATGGGTTCAAACCCCAATGCCCACAATGGCAGAGCGCAACTAGACTGCAGGGCATCTATCAACCGTTCACACGCAAGACCATGAAACCATTTTCTGACCGCCGATCCTTTCTTCAAACTGCCGCTGTGACCGCCACCGCCGTGGCCACCAGTGGCCCTCTGGTCAACGCCTGGGCACAAAGCAAGTGGCCTGCCAAACCCATCCGGATCATTGTGGCTTTCCCGCCCGGCGGCCTGACCGACGCCCTGGCCCGCAGCTATGGCGACCACCTGGCCACCAAATTGGGCGTGCCCGTGGTCATCGACAACAAACCCGGCGCTGGTGCCATCATCGGCATCGATGCGGCGGCCAAATCGCCAGCCGATGGCTACACCTTGGTGATGAGCACCTCGGGCACCTTCTGGCAAAACCGCATCCTGTATTCCAAGCTGCCCTACAACCTCGACAAAGACCTGACCCCGGTCACCGTGTTCCCTTCGGGCCCGCTGGTGGTGGGCATCAACGACAAGATCCCAGCCAACAACATGGCCGAATTTGTGGCCTGGGCCAAGAAAAATCCGGTGTCCATGGGCACGTATGCCCCAGGCTCCTACCCGCACATGGTGGCCGATCAGACCAACCGTGTGCATGGCACCAAAATCCAGTCGGTGCATTACCGTGGTGAAGCGCCGATGTGGCTCGACGTGGCTTCGGGCCAATCGCAAATTGCCATCGGCAGCTACCTGGCCTTCAATGCCGTGGCCAGCCGGGGCGTGCGCGCCATTGGTGTCACGGGCAGCTACCGCTCGCCCAAACTGCCCAACGTGCCCACCCTCATGGAGCAAGGCGACACCGCCAAGCTCGTAACCTTGGAAGGCGGCTTGCCCCTGGTGGCCCCCGCCGGAACGCCCGAAGCGGTGCTGAAACTGCTGGCCGACGAAGCCGTGGCTTGGTCCAACACCGACAAAGCCGCCAAGCTGCGCGAGACCTTCGCCATCCCCAACAAGCCCAAAAACCTGGCGGGCACCCGCAAAGACTGGGAATCCGAAGTGCCCGTCTGGATCAAGCTGGCGGTGGACTTGGGCATCAAGCTCGACTGAACCGAATAAAGCTGCATCACCCAAGCCCCGGCATTTTGTCAATCAGTGCCGGGGCTTGGTGCCTTTTGGCCCCCTAGAATGGACGCCATAGTTCTGAAAAATAAAAACCACTTGCCGGAATGACCCCCGAAGCCCAAGCCCGCGTCCAGATTGACCACCTCTTGCAAGCCGCAGGCTGGCACGTTTGCAACATCGACCAAGTCAACCTGCATGCCGCAGTGGGCGTGGCCATCCGCGAGTTTCCGCTCAACCCTGGCCACGGTTTTGCCGACTACCTGCTTTATGTGAACGGCAAAGCCTGCGGCGTGATCGAAGCCAAAAAAGAAGGCACCACCCTCAAAGGCATAGAAGTCCAGTCCGAGCGCTACGCCCAGGGCCTGCCAGCCGCCTTGCCCGCTTGGCGCAGGCCACTGCCCTTTTTGTTTGAATCTACCGGGTTCGAAACGCAATTCACCAACGGGCTGGACCCGCAACCCCGCTCACGCCGTGTGTTTGCGTTTTTCAGGCCCGAGTTGTTGGCGCAGTGGCTTCGCACCGCCGCACCCCAGTCGCCCAATTGGGTGGCGGTGGGCACCTTGCCTGCCGACGATGCCTCCCCCGGCTACCTGCCCACCGGCACCTTTTTGGCCCGCATGCAGCACATGCCCGACCTGGTCACCCACTGGGGGCAGGGTGGGGCCAACTACCAGCTGTGGCCTGCACAAATCAAGGCTGTGCAAAACCTGGAGAAGAGCCTGGCCGCCAACAAGCCCAAAGCCCTCATCCAAATGGCCACGGGCAGCGGCAAAACCTTCACCGCCATCAGCTTCATCTATCGCCTCATCAAGTTTGGTGGTGCGCGGCGCGTGCTGTTTTTGGTGGACCGGGGCAACCTGGGCCGTCAGACCAAAAAAGAGTTTGACCAATACGCCAGCCCCTACAACAGCTACAAGTTTAGCGAAGAGTTCATCGTCCAGCACCTGCAAGGCAACCAGGTGGACACCAGCGCCCGCGTGGTCATTTGCACCATCCAGCGCATGTTCAGCCTGCTCAAAGGCAAAGAGCTGCCGCCCGAGGCCGACGAAGAAAGCGCCGAGGGCGCAGAGAGCCTGTTCAAAGACCCCGAGCCCATTGGCTACAACCCGGCCTTCCCCATTGAGCTGTTTGACATTGTGGTGACCGACGAGGCGCACCGCAGCATCTACAACCTGTGGCGGCAAGTGCTGGAGTATTACGACGCCTATCTGGTGGGCCTGACCGCCACGCCCAACAAACAGACCTTTGGCTTCTTCAACCAAAACCTGGTCATGGAATACGGCCACACCCAGGCCGTGGCCGACGGCGTGAACGTCAACTACGACGTGTACCGCATCCAAACCGAAGTGAGCGAAAAGGGCGCCAAGGTGGAAAAAGGCTTTTGGCTGGAGACGGTGGACAAAGCCACCCGGCGCAAGAGCGCGTGGCAACTGGACGAAGACTTTGAATACGACCCCAACGAGCTGGACCGCAGCGTGCAAACGCCCGACCAGATTCGCAAGGTCATCACCACCTTCCGCGACCGGCTGCACAGTGAAATTTTCCCTGGCCGCACCGAAGTGCCCAAGACCCTGATCTTTGCCAAAGACGACAACCACGCCG
>CAYRBW010000253.1:0-3260 GCA_964422575.1 uncultured Limnohabitans sp. | reverse complement strand
CAGGGCAAAGCGCATGTCGTTGCAGTCCAGCGTGTAGGGCACGATGAGCTGGGGCGTATCGGTGCCGTCGCTCTTGCGCACTTTCATCCAAAACGGCAAATCGTCACCGTAGTAATCGCTGTCGTATTCAAAGCCACCAAAGTCCGCCACCAGGCGGCGCGTGTTGGGGCTGTCACGTCCGGTGTACCAGCCCAGCGGGCGTTCACCCGTGAGCTTTTGCAGGACCTCCATCGCTTCGGCCATGTGGGCGCGTTCGGTGGCTTCGTCGACGTTTTGGTAGTGAATCCACTTCAGGCCGTGGCAGGCGATGTCGTAGCCCAGTTCTTGGAAGGCGGCGGTCAACTCGGGGTGCTTTTGCAGCGCGGTGGCCACGCCAAAAACGGTGAGCGGCAGGCCGCGCTTTTCAAACTCGCGCAGGATGCGCCACACGCCTGCACGTGAGCCGTATTCGTAAATGCCTTCCATGCTAATGTGCCGCTCTGGGTAGGACGCGGGGTTGAATATTTCAGACAGAAATTGTTCGGAGCCCGCATCACCGTGCAATACCGATTTTTCGCCACCTTCTTCGTAGTTCAAAACAAATTGCACCGCGACGTGTGCGCCGCTGGGCCACTGGGCGTGCGGCACCTGGCGACCGTAGCCTTTCAGGTCGCGGGGGTAAGGGAGTGTGGAGTCGTAAACGCGCATGGGTGTTGCTCGATGGTTTCAGGTCAGAGCCAGAGAAATGTCGTGGGTTGGCACTTGGCGGTCAAAGGTCAGGCTTTTTTCGACATGCAGCAGGTGCTCGTGCATCAGTTGCACGGCTTTGTCGGCATTTTTGGCTTGCACAGCGGCCACGATGGCTTCGTGTTCGTCGGTGGAGTGTTCAGCCTCGTTGCGCGACTGGTACATCAGCGTGATCAGCGCGCAGCGCGAGATCAACTCGCCCAGCACCTGCGCCAGCACATCGTTGTGCATCAGTTCTGCCATGCGAACATGAAAGTCGCCCAGCAGTTCGGTGCGGCCCGTGATGTCGCCTTGGGTCACCGCTTCGCGTTCTTGCTGGATGTGCTCTTTGAGCGCCGCGATTTGCTCGGGCGTGACCTGCTGTACAAAGGCACGGGTCATTTCGGCTTCGAGCATGCGGCGCACGGCAAACACTTGCTGGGCTTCTTCGACCGACGGAGCCGCGACAAACGCGCCACGAGCGGGTTCGTGCTTGATCAATCTGTTTTGCGACAACTGAAACAGTGCTTGCCGCACCAGCGTGCGCGACACGCCAAAGTGGTCGGCCAGCTTTTGTTCGGCCAGTTTGGCACCGGGCAAAAGGCGGTGCTCCACGATGGCCCGGGTGAGTGACTCGACGATGTGGTGCGTGGTGGAGGTTTCCATGTCTCGCAGTCCCTTTTTCGGGTGTTTTGGTCCCTGTGGCGGAAATCATAGCCACCAAATGCAAAATTGTATACACTTCGGTCGACCGGTTTGAGTCAACCTGTAAAGCCCTGTAAAAACCGGCCTTTTTGACCCCATTTTCACCACAGCGAGCAACACCATGGGATTGAGCACACACGTTCTGGACACAATGCACGGCTGCCCCGCAGCGGGCATGCAGGTTTCACTCTTCACCACCCAAGGCGAGAAAGCCACCTTGGTCAAAAGCTTCACCCTCAACCACGACGGGCGCAACCCTGACGGCATGTTGTACGACCACGCCAGCCTGCGCAAAGGCACGTACCGCTTGGTCTTTAATGTGAGCGACTACTTCAAAGCCAAAGGCGTGGAACTGCCCGAGCCCAACTTCCTGAACACCGTGAGTCTGGACTTCGGCGTCGCCCACGAAGACCAGCATTACCACGTGCCACTGCTGGCCAGCCCATGGAGCTATTCGACTTACCGTGGGTCATGAAAACCGTTGGCCACAACCCCGGTAAAAGTACTCTACAGATCGTTTGACTTGAAGCGGGCTTAAACCAGTTTGACTTTAGACAGGTCGAATGTTGCCTGGGGTGTCTTCAGTCTCATGTTTTCCAGGGTTTGCACAATCAGACCGGCTACAAAACTGTCTCGGTAGGACTTGTTGTCGGCGGGTACCACGTACCACGGGGATTCGGGTGTGCTGGTGGCGCTCAGGGCAGCTTCGTAGGCCTGGGTGAATTTGGGCCACAACACGCGGTCGTCAAAATCTGAGGGCTGTAGCTTCCAATGTTTGCGTGGGTCGTTCAGCCGGGCTTGCAAGCGTTTCTTTTGCTCGGATTTGGAAATGTGCAAGTAGCATTTCAACACAGTGATGCCCGCGTCTTGCAGCAAAGATTCGAAGTGCAGGATGTCGTCATACCGTTTTTGGCAGGTTGTCTTATCGATCCAGCCCCGCACACGGGTGACCAGCACATCTTCATAATGGCTGCGGTTGAAAATCACCATTTCACCCCGTGCAGGTGCTTTGGCGTGGATGCGCCACAAAAAGTCATGGCACTTTTCCAGCTCGGTGGGCACGCCAAAGGCCTCAGCCCGCACACCCAAGGGGCTGATGTGGGTGAAAACGCTGCGAATCACACCGTCTTTGCCAGCCGTGTCCATGCCCTGGAACACGACAAGCAAGCCCCGGGTTTTTGCCGCGTGCAGGGTGCTTTGCAATTTATTGAGTTTTTCACCCAGTTCGACCAAGTGGTCCTCCAATTCGCTCCCAGGGGGCAATCCTTTGGAGGGGGGCTGGGTGTCAAGGTCCGAAAGTTGGCATTTGCTCTTGGGTGAGACATACCAAGGGGTGTAGTCTTTGGATTGCATCGAGACAGTGTAGGCAATTTGTGAGTTCAGGCCCGTCAGGTGATGCACCAATCTATTTTTTTGTCCAGCGACTGGCGGGCTGGGCATCTTAGGTTCAACTCACTAAAATCAACGCTTTACCGTTTATTTACCCCCCCCACGCACCATGACCCAAGTCACCAACACCGTGCGCTTTGTGCTCGACGGCCAAATTGTCGAAGCCCAGGGCGAACGCCGCACCACCACTGTTCTGGACTATTTGCGTGAGCAACTGCACCGCACAGGTACCAAAGAAGGTTGCGCCGAAGGCGATTGCGGCGCTTGTGTGGTCATGGTGGGCGAACTCAACGCTACTGGCACGGGCGTGGACTATGTGGCGACCAATGCCTGTATCCAGCTGCTGCCTTCGCTGGACGGTAAATCGGTCAAGACCATCGAGAGCCTGAAAAAAGCCGACGGCACCCTGCACCCGGTGCAAGAAGAGATGGTTAAGTGCCATGGCTCGCAGTGCGGCTTTT
>CAYRBW010000252.1:0-3265 GCA_964422575.1 uncultured Limnohabitans sp. | reverse complement strand
CAATGGTGTTCTGGATCAGTTCCAGAATTTCTTGCTGTCGGGCGGTGAGTTTGGGGCTGTCGGTCATGTCGTTTCCTTGATAAGGATGGATGGGCTGTTTTTTCATCCAGTGACTGTATTTTTAACCAGTTTTTGGAGTATTGCAAGTGGTAGACGTCAAAAAAATTCAGAAAGTGGTGGTTTTGGGCACAGGGGGCACCATCGCAGGCACCGCGACCAGCGTCAATGACCACACGGCTTACACCGCCGGACAACTGGGTGTGCAGCACCTGTTGGATGCCGTGCCTGGCCTGAACGAAGCGCTGCAAGGCGTCGCATTGGTGGGCGAACAAGTTGCCCAGCTCGACAGCAAGGACATGGACCATGCCACTTGGCAGGCTTTGGCCTTGCGTTGCACCCACTGGCTCGCGCAGCCTGATGTGGGGGGAATCGTCATCACCCACGGCACCGACACACTGGAAGAAATGGCCTGGTTTTTACAACAGGTGCTTCACACCACCAAGCCGGTGGTATTGACTTGCGCCATGCGCCCGGCCACGGCACTCACGCCCGACGGCCCGCAAAACCTGCTGGATGCCATGGCGGTGGTCTGTGATCCGATGGCGCGTGGCGTGCTGGCCGTCTGCGCTGGCCGCATCCACAGCGCCCGTGATGTGCAAAAAGTTCACCCTTACCGGCTCGATGCGTTCAGCTCTGGCGATGCGGGGCCGCGTGGCTGGGTTGAGCAAGGCCAAGTGCGGTGGGCCGATCTGGGCAGTTGGCCCATGGTGCACGTCCATGCCCCATTGGCGCTGGCCTTGCCTGCTGCCGAATGGCCTTGGGTCGCGGTGGTGCTCAGTCATGCGGGTGCCGATGTCCGCCAAGTCAGTGCGCTGGTGTCTGCGGGGGTGAAGGGTTTGGTGGTGGCTGGCACAGGCAACGGCACAGTGCACCACAGCCTCTTGACTGCATTGGTCCAAGCACAGGCCCAAGGTGTGGCCGTGCGTTTGACCACCCGTTGCGCCGAAGGTCAGTTGGTGGGGCAAACGGGGGCAATGCAGACTGCGCCGAGGGGGCTTAATGTGTACAAGGCGCGGGTCAGCTTGATGCTGGATTTGATGGGCTCAGCGAGTGCTTTATGAGGTCAGTTAGGCTATCTCGAAACAACAAAGCCCCGCAATGCGGGGCTTTGTTTTGGACAGAAGCCGAAAAATATCAGCCAGCCAATGCCGCAAACGCACGCGCTGTGATGTCTTCAACGCTGCCGGTGCCTTGAATGGCGCGGTACTTGGGGGCTACAGCGGCGTCTGCCTTGGCCCAGCCGGAGTAATAGTCCACCAGAGGGCGGGTTTGGTCGCTGTAGACCTGAAGGCGCTTTTTGACGGTTTCTTCTTGGTCATCAGCGCGTTGCACCAGGGGTTCGCTGGTCACGTCGTCCACACCGTCCACTTTGGGCGGGTTGAACTTGACGTGGTAGGTGCGGCCTGACGCGGGGTGCGAGCGGCGGCCACTCATGCGTTCGATGATGGCTTCAAAAGGCACGTCGATTTCGAGCACGTAGTCGAGCTTCACGCCTGCGGCCTTCATGGCATCGGCCTGGGGGATTGTGCGTGGGAACCCGTCAAACAAGAAGCCGTTGGCGCAGTCGGCCTGGGCGATGCGCTCTTTGACCAGGTTGATGATCAGGTCGTCGCTGACCAGTCCACCCGATTCCATCACGGCTTTGGCTTGCAGGCCCAGCTCGGTGCCTGCTTTGACGGCGGCACGCAGCATGTCGCCAGTCGAGATTTGTGGGATGTTGTATTTCTGGCAGATGAAGGTCGCTTGGGTGCCTTTGCCGGCACCGGGTGCGCCCAACAGAATCAGTCTCATGGAAAAGTCCTCTTATCGTTTGAAATCTTGGGTCAGGCGTGCCTGACACTTGTTTTTTAAAGAATATCATGCCAGTCTCTAAGCAGACTTACGGCGATTGGGGCGTAAAGTGAATGCGCTTAGCCGATCAGCGCGCGCACGCGTGCCAAGTCCTCCTGGGTATCCACGCCGGGGCCAGGGGCCTGATCGGTCACATGCACCGCAATCCGGTGGCCGTGCCACAGGGCTCGCAGCTGTTCCAGCGACTCCATGGTTTCGATGGGCGCTGGCGGCAGGGTCGGGAACAGGGCCAGAAAACCGGCGCGGTAGCCGTAAATGCCGATGTGGCGCAGCGGTGCGGGATCGGGCAAGGCCTTGAAGCTACCGCCGGATTGGCCATCGCGCCACCATGGAATGGGGGTGCGGCTGAAATACAGCGCCATCTGGCGTGCGTCCATCACCACTTTGACCACATTGGGGTTGGTGAATTCCTCGAGTGAAGTGACGGCATGGGCTGCTGTACTCATGCTGGCTTCTGGCCGCTCGGTCAGCAGCCGGGCCACATCATTGATCAGCGCGGGTGGGATCAGCGGTTCGTCACCTTGCACATTGATCACCACTGCATTGGCGGGCAGGCGCAGCAGCTGGCAGGCCTCGGCCAGGCGATCACTGCCGCTGACATGGTCTTTGCGGGTCAGCAGGGCGCGCACGCCGTGGGCAGCGCATGCGGCCACGATGCTTTCGTCGTCAGCGGCCACGACCACTTGTGTGGCCTGCGACTGCAAGGCCCGTTGCGCCACGCGCACCACCATGGGTAGACCGGCGATGTCGGCCAGCGGTTTGTTGGGCAAGCGACTGGAAGCCAGACGGGCGGGAATGACCACGGTGAAGCCTTGCGGCTCAAGGGAATCGGTCATGACAAGGCCTCAGAGCGGTGGGCGCAGGGCTGCGAGCTTGTCGATTTCTTGGTCACTCAGGGTGCGGGCTTCGTTTTCCAATAGGATCGGGATGCCGTTGCGCACCGGATAGGCCAAACGGGCGCTGCGCGAGAGCAGCTCCTGACGTTCGCGGTCAAAATCGAGGGGGCCTTTGGTGACGGGGCAGACCAGCAGTTCAAGCAATTTGGTATCCATGTTGCCAATGATACCGGGCCCATGTGGGGGGGCCGGGTGCCAGGGCAAAACCAAAGGCGTCAGCGCGGCAGAAGTTGCGCGATGCGGGCGTCCAGAGATGCCCAAAAATCCGCCTCTGGCGTGATCACCAAGGGAACGGCCAATGCAGTGGGCGCGTGTGGCCACAGTTTGGCGGCGTCTTTTTCGGTGCACAGCAAAGTGTGGCCGGTTTTTGTCGAGGTCCAATTCTGAAAATCGTGGTGGTCGGGCAGGGCGGTGGTGTGGGCCAAAGTCAGGCCCGATTGGCGCAGCATGTTGAAAAA
>CAYRBW010000251.1:0-3266 GCA_964422575.1 uncultured Limnohabitans sp. | reverse complement strand
GGCCAAAGTGGTCGCGGTCCGGGAAGACCTCGTCCTGGTTGGGCAGGTTGGCACCGCCCGAGTCCACCAGATAAATGCAGGGCAGGCGGTTTTGCTGCGCGATCTCTTGTGCACGCAAATGCTTTTTCACGGTCATGGGGTAATAGGTGCCGCCCTTCACCGTGGCGTCGTTGCAGACGATCATGCAGTCCACCCCGCTCACGCGACCAACACCCACGATCACGCCGGAGCTGGGTGCGTCGTTGTTGTACATGTTGAGGGCGGCCAGCGGCGCGACTTCGAGGAAAGGCGTGCCGGGGTCGAGCAGCATTTGCACGCGGTCACGCGGCAGCAGCTTGCCCCGGGCGGTGTGCTTGGCGCGTGCGGCTTCGCCACCCCCTTGGGCCACGCGCTCCAAGTGGGCGCGCAGGTCATCGACCAAGCCACGCATGGCGGTTGCGTTGTGCTGAAAGTCAGCCGAACGCGGGTTCAATTGAGAGTGCAAAACAGTCATGCGTCTTCCTTGGCGGTGGCCCGGATACACGGCACAGTGCGCGCACGCGGGGCAATGCCTGCCAGCTTAAAGCCTGTCACTCGGTTGCGGGGTGTCAAATGGGTTGCAAATCGTGCCACAATTTCAACCTGCATGAAACCGTCATTGTCTGCCCCACCTCGCCCGAGCCATTCTGGCCGCGCCGAGACGCCCATGGCTTTTGTTCAAGCCATTGTGCAGGCCTATATCCAGCGCGGCATGGATGCACTCCCGGCCTTGGCCGAGGCACAAATTGCGCCAGACACACTGCACCATCCCGATGCGCGCATCACCGCACTGCAAATGGAATGGCTGTCGGCCGCTGCCATGCGGGCGCTGGACGACGAGGCGCTGGGCTGGTTCAGCCGCCGCCTGCCTTGGGGCAGCTACGGCATGCTGGTGCGCGCCTCATTGACCGCGCCCACTTTGGGCGTGGCGTTGCAGCGCTGGTGTCGCCACCACGGACTGTTGACCGACGATATCCGCCTGCAAGTCACGATAGAGGGTGACGTGGCGCAGCTGCAATTGCATGAGAACCGCGCCTTGGGCTCACTGCAGGAATTTGCCGTGGTCTCGGTGCTGCGCAACGCTTTAGGCGTGGCCTGCTGGCTGACCGACTCACGCATTCCGCTGCTCAAGACCACCTTGTGCTTTGCGCCGCCGCACCACGCCGACAGTTACCGTGTGCTGTTTGACGGCCCCACCCAATTCAACGCCCCAGGACACAGCCTGCAGTTCGATGCGGGTTACCTGAACCTGCCCGTGCGCCGCGACGAAGCCGCCCTGCAACGCATGCTGCAACGCGCCCTGCTGCTCACGGTGCGGCCTTACCGGCGAGACCGCTTGCTGGTGGAGAAAGTGCGCCAAACCCTGGCCGAACACCCTGAGCACAGCCGCAACGCCGATGACCTGGCGGCTTGGCTCAATCTGTCGGCCCGCACGCTGCACCGGCAACTCAAGGACGAGGGGGCCAGTCTGCAGCAACTCAAAGATGCGGTGCGACGCGATCTGGCCAGTGACCTGTTGCTGCGCACGCAGCGTCCCATCAAACAAATCGCCGTCGAAGTGGGGTTTCAGAACGAGAAGAGCTTTATGCGGGCGTTCAAGGGGTGGACGGGACAAACCCCTGATGAGTTCCGAACCAGTCGCTCAGGCTGAATCCAAGCCATCAACTCAGACGCAACTCGTGCATGCCGGTGAACACCCTTTGCGCACCCGCCACCAACAAAGGCGCATGCTCAGCGGGTCGCGCGGCATAGGCCCACACCGTGGCACCTGCGGCCACCCCGGCCGTGATGCCGACGGTGGTGTCTTCGATCACCAGGCAGCGCTCGGGCGGCACCTGTAGATGCGCGGCAGCGGCTAGGTACACGTCGGGGTGCGGTTTGCTGCGCGGCATTTCATGGCCGCTGAAAATGCGGCCTTCAAAAAACTGGATCAAGCCCACTTGCTTGAGCATCATCTCGACCTTGAAACGGTCAGCCCCTGACGCCACGGCGATGCGGCCTTGGCAGTGCGCGTGCAAATGCGCCACCGCGTCGTGCACACCATCGATGGCGGTGATGCTTTGCGTCAGGCGTTCGTTGCGGCGGGCGAAAAACTGCTCCAGCCAGGCATCGGTCAGCGGCACGCCCGTATTCGCCTCGATCACGTCGCGCTGGCTTTTGACCGTGTGACCCACAAAGCGTTGCATGCATTCGGCCAGCGTCATGCGCCAGCCCTGCTCTTCAAACATGTCGCGCAACACCCCGCAGGTGATGGCTTCGCTGTCCACCAGCACGCCATCGCAGTCAAACAAAATGGCTTCAAAGTTCATGCGGGCGATCATACGGTCTGTCGCTGGGGCCGCTCAAAGTTCATCACCATCAACATAAAACCAGCGACCGTCTTCGCGCACAAAGCGGCTGCGCTCGTGTTGGCGCACCGCTTTGCCGCCCACCCGAAAACGCGCTACAAATTCGACTTCGGCCGTCTCAGCACCGGTAACGCAGTGGTGCTTTATCTCCAAGCCCAACCATTTGCCGCCTGTTTCGAGTGTCAACTCGGCAGGGCGCTGGCTGTGGTGCCAAGTGGCCAACAAATAAGGCACATCGCCCAGCACAAAAGCGCTGTAACGCGAACGCATGAGGCGTTCGGCATCGGGTGCAGCCTGGCCTGCGTGCAGGGGGCCACAGCAATCGTCCAAGGCCAGCCCTTGGTTTTTGGGACCGAGGCACCCGCACGGGCATGGCGCGGCCATCAAGCGCCTTTGCGCGCCGCACCTTCGGCCTTGTGCTGCTCCAGGGTGACCATGGGTGCATGGGCTTTTTTCCAAGCCGCGTAACCACCGTCGATGTGGGCCACACGGGTCATGCCCATGTCTTGCAGGGTTTTGGTGGCCAGGGCGCTGCGCCAGCCCGCGCCGCAAAACAAGATGAACTCCTTGCTTTCGTCGGCGAACACGGGCTTGAAGTAGGGCGAAGCCGGGTCCACCCAGAATTCGAGCATGCCGCGTGGGGCGAGCAAAGCGCCCGGCACGGTGCCTTCGCGCTCCAACTCGCGCGGGTCGCGGATGTCCACGATCTGCACGTTGGGCTCGCTCAAGCGGGCACGAACTTCATCAACACTGTAGGTGGTGACCTGGGCCATGGCTTCGTCAACCAGCGCCTGAAATCCTTTGGTGATGGGCATGAAACTCTCCTGTTACAGCGCACGCTGGATGATGATTTTTTGCACGTCGCTGGTGCCTTCGTAAATCTGGCACACGCGCACATCG
>CAYRBW010000250.1:0-3283 GCA_964422575.1 uncultured Limnohabitans sp. | reverse complement strand
AGATCGAAGAGCTGATCGCCCGTTTGGCTCAGAAGGCCCGCGCCGCCGGTATCCACTTGATTTTGGCCACCCAACGTCCAAGTGTCGATGTGATCACGGGTTTGATCAAGGCCAACATCCCGACGCGCATCGCCTTCCAAGTCTCGAGCAAGATTGACAGCCGCACCATTTTGGATCAGATGGGCGCGGAAGCGCTGCTGGGCATGGGTGACATGTTGTACATGCCTTCCGGCACGGGTTTTCCGATTCGAGTGCACGGTGCGTTTGTCAGTGACGAAGAGGTTCACCGTGTGGTCAGCTACCTCAAAAGTCAGGGCGAACCCGATTACATCGAAGGTGTGCTCGAAGGTGGCACGACCGACGACGATGGTGGCATGTTGGGCGAGGGCGACAACGCTGAAAAAGACCCCATGTACGACCAGGCCGTCGAAGTGGTTTTGAAGAACCGCAAGGCCAGCATTTCCTTGGTGCAGCGCCACCTCAAGATCGGCTACAACCGTGCTGCCCGTTTGGTCGAGGACATGGAAAAAGCCGGACTGGTCAGTGCCATGAGCGGCAGTGGTCAGCGCGAAATTTTGGTACCAGCTCGGGTAGAGTGATACACATGAACCGTTTGAATCATGCCCGGAGGCTACTGGTTTTGGTGCTTGGTGCTGCAGGTCTGTGTGCGGCGGTGCCCTCGTGGGCGGATGGCTTGGATTCGCTCACGCAGTTCATAAAGCAGGCCCGCAGCGGGCGAGCGCAATTCAATCAGTTGGTGACATCGCCATCCAAAGCCGGGCAGCCGCCACGCGTCAAAACATCGAGTGGCAGTTTTGAGTTTCAGCGGCCGGGTAAATTCCGCTTTGACTATCGTAAACCCTTTGTCCAGACCTTGGTGGCCGATGGCCAGACGCTGTGGTTGCATGATGTGGACTTGAACCAGGTCACGGCACGCAAGCAGGCGCAGGTGCTGGGCTCAACCCCCGCCGCCTTGCTCACCGCCGCTTCGGATTTGGAAACCTTGAAAGCCGATTTTGTGTTCAAAGCCGAGCCTGATCGTGACGGTTTGCAATGGGTCAGCGCCACGCCCAAGGCTGCCGACGGCCAAATCCGAACCGTGCTGGTCGGTTTGCGTGCGAGCGACAAAGGCCCCGAACTGGCGGTGATGGATGTGCAAGACAGTCTGGGCCAGCGCTCTGTGCTGACCTTCACCGCTTTTGAGTTCAATCCTTTGTTGGGGGCTCAGGTTTTTGTTTTTCGCGCACCGCCCGGGGTGGACGTGATTCGCCCATGACCCCAGTCTTGCCGTCCCATGCACCGTTGGCGGAGCGTTTGCGACCGCGTTATCTGGGCGAGGTGATCGGCCAGCAGCATTTGCTGGGTGCAGGCATGGCTTTGCGCTTGGCCTTTGAGTCAGGCCAGCCGCACAGCTGCATTTTGTGGGGCCCACCAGGCGTGGGGAAAACCACCATCGCTCGCTTGATGGCAGATGCGTTTGACGCGCAGTTTCTCAGTATCAGCGCGGTGCTGGGCGGGGTCAAAGACATTCGCGAAGCCGTTGAAAAAGCCGAGGCCGCTCGCACTGGGCTGCACCCACAGCGCACCATCATGTTTGTGGACGAGGTGCACCGCTTCAATAAAAGCCAGCAAGACGCGTTCTTGCCCCACGTGGAAAGTGGCTTGTTCACCTTCATTGGAGCCACCACTGAAAACCCGTCTTTCGAGGTGAACTCGGCCTTGCTTTCGCGGGCGGCTGTCTACGTGTTGCAACCGCTCTCAGAGGACGACTTGCAGAGCATCGTCCTGAGGGCCCAGGCCATCCAGGCCATTCCCGCCATCGAACCCGAGGCGCTGGTGCGTCTGCTGGCCTATGCCGACGGTGATGCCCGTCGCTTGCTCAACACACTTGAAACCTTGGCCATGGCAGCCAAGCAAGAGGCCATCAACCCTGTAACAGACGCTTGGTTGATGCGCGTGCTGGGCGAACGCATGCGCCGTTATGACAAAGGTGGCGAGCAGTTCTACGACACCATCAGCGCTTTGCACAAATCAGTACGCGGCTCTGATCCCGACGCCGCACTGTATTGGTTCGTGCGTATGCTCGATGGCGGTGCTGACCCCCGTTATATGGCCCGCCGTTTGATCCGCATGGCCAGTGAAGACATTGGCTTGGCCGACCCGCGAGCGCTGCGCATGGCCTTGGACGCGGCCGATGTGTATGAGCGGCTTGGCAGTCCCGAGGGTGAATTGACTTTGGCGCAGTGTGTGATTTATCTGGCCATGGCGCCCAAATCCAATGCGGCCTACAAGGCGTTCAACGAAGCCAAGGCCTTTGTCAAAAAAGACGGTACCCGTCCGGTGCCCATGCACCTGCGCAACGCGCCCACGCGGCTCATGAAAGACCTCGAATACGGCAAGGGCTATCGTTACGCGCACGATGAAGCGGATGGTTTTGCAGCGGGTGAGTGTTATTTGCCCGAAGGCATGACAGAGCCTGGTTTTTACAGGCCGGTTCGCAGAGGGCTAGAGATCAAAATTGCCGACAAATTGGAAGAACTGCGAAAGAGAAATGCATCCATAGGGTAATTCCGGAGCAAATTGAATACTGACACGATCCTTTCTTTCACTACAATCCCGCCACCCCCGCCCAGACAAGAGTTGATCTGGCGGGGTTTTTGCTAGTTGTCAAGGGACACCCAAAAGGTGATTCTTGATTCGATAACAACAACCGAAGCGCGACCCGTTAAGAACAGGTCAAAACACGGAGAAATATATGGACGTCTTCTTCCAGCAGGTCATCAACGGCTTGGTCATGGGCAGCATGTACGCCTTGGTGGCCTTGGGCTACACCATGGTGTACGGCATCATCAACCTGATCAACTTTGCCCATGGTGAAGTGATGATGGTAGGGGCTCTGACCAGTTGGACCATCATTGGCTTGATGCAGGAATCCATGCCCGGCACGCCTGGCTACATCATTCTGATCATCGCCTTGATCATTTCCTGTGTAGTTGCCGCATCGCTGAATTTCGCGATCGAAAAAATTGCCTACCGACCTCTGCGCAACAGTCCCAAGCTGGCGCCCATGCTCACCGCCATGGGCATGTCCATCCTGCTGCAAACACTGGCGATGATCATCTGGAAGCCCAACTTCAAGTCCTATCCCACGCTGCTGTCCAACACCCCCATAGAAATTGGTGGCGCAGTCATATCGCCCACGCAAATCATGATTCTGGGTTTCACCGCCGTGTCGCTGGCGGTGCTGATGTACCTGGTGAACTACACCCGGCTCGGCCGCGCG
>CAYRBW010000249.1:0-3293 GCA_964422575.1 uncultured Limnohabitans sp. | reverse complement strand
CGTCCGCGCCCATCTCTTTGGCGCACTTCAGCGGCAGATCGGCGATGTCGGCTGCCACGATGCGGGCGGCACCGGCCCGGCGCAAAGCACCAATCAGCAGCGAGCCAATCGGGCCGCAACCGGTGACCAGCACCTGCTTGCCCAGCACGCTGCCTGCGCGTTGGATGGCGTGCAAGCCCACCGACAAAGGTTCGGCCAGTGCGGCCTCTGACAGGCTCAGGTGGTCGGCAATCGGGTGGGCTTGGTAGCCCTCGATGATGATTTGTTCAGAAAAAGCCCCTTGGATGTGGGGGAAGGGCATGGCGCTGCCGTAAAAACGCATGTTCAGGCAATGGTTGTGTTGGCCTGTCTGGCAAAAACGGCAGTGGCCGCAAGGGCGCGATGGCGAGATGGCGATGCGTTGGCCTTGGGTGATGCCGCTGGCTTGGCTGCCCAAACCATCGACCACGCCCGAGACTTCGTGCCCCAACGCAATGGCTTGCTTGATGCGCACGGAGCCAAACCCGCCGTGCTGGTAGTAGTGCAGGTCCGAGCCGCAAATGCCGCCATAGGCCACATTCACGCGCAGTTGGTTTTCGCCCAAAGGGGGGAGTTCGGTGTTTTCGATGCGCAGGTCTTTGGCCGAATGGCAGACAACAGATTTCATGAAATGTCCTTGCAATAGCTTCAAAGGGTGGCGGTCACGCCGCCGTCAACGTAAAGAATATGACCGTTTACAAAGCGTGAGGCGTCACTGGCCAAAAAGACCGCAGCGCCCCCCAGGTCTTGCACATCGCCCCAGCGACGGCTCGGTGTGCGGCCCACCAGCCAGCTGCTGAAGGCCGGGTCGTCCACCAGTTTTTGGTTGAGTTCGGTCTTGAAGTAGCCGGGCCCAATGCCGTTGACGTTGATGCCGAATTGCCCCCAATCGATGGCCATGCCTTTGGTCAGCATCTTCACGGCACCTTTGGTGGCGGTGTAGGGCGCAATGCCGGGGCGGCCCAGCTCGCTTTGCACCGAGCAAATGTTGATGATCTTGCCGCTTCCACGAGGAATCATTTTTTTGGCCACCGCTTGGCCCACAAAGTACACACTGTCCAAGTTGGTCTTCATGATCGTGTGCCAGTCAGTGTCTTGGTATTCGTGCAACGAGCCACGGATTTGCATGCCCGCGTTGTTGACCAGAATGTTGATCGGGCCTTCGGCCTCAATCTGGTCCACCGCCGCGCGCACGCTGTCGGCTTCGGTCACGTCAAACACCGCTGTGCTGACCGACAAGCCCTGGGCTTGCAGGGCTAGAGCTGCAGCATCCACTTTGCTGGCGGTGCGGCCATTCAGGATGACATGGGCACCCGCTTGCGCCATGGCTTCGGCCAAAGCCAGGCCAATGCCAGCAGACGATCCGGTGATCAGGGCACGTCGACCCTTGAGTTGGAAAGTGTCAAGAACGTTCATCGCATCAGCATCCATTTCAGCGGAGCCATCACCAAGCTGGGGAATGCAATGAGTGCGCCCATCACCACCACTTGGGAAGCCAGGAAAGGCATGACGCCACGAATGACGTCGTGCATCGAGATGCGGCCCACGCCGCACACCACGTTGAGCACCGTACCCACCGGTGGGGTGAGCAAACCGATGGCGTTGTTGATGATGAACAGCACACCAAAGTAGACCGGATCAATGCCTGCTTCACGCACCAAGGGCATCAGCACGGGCGTGAGGATCAGCACCGTGGGTGCAAAGTCCAGCGCCGTGCCGACAATCATGACCAACAGCATCAGCATGACCATCAACAAGGTTTTGTTGTCGATGAAAGGCCGCAAAATTTCAACGATTTGTGCGGGGATGTTGGCCACGGTGATCAACCAAGCTGACACCAGCGCGGCTGCGACGAGGAACATCACCACCGAAGACGTTTTGGCGGCTGACAAAATGATGCCGTACAAGTGTTTGAACTTGATCTCGCGGTAAATGAACAAGCCCACGAAAAGCGAATACACCACGGCCACCACGGCTGCTTCGGTGGGTGTGAAGATGCCCATTTTCATGCCACCGATGATGGTGATGGCCAGCAGATAAGACCAAAACGCGTTGATGGTGACGGTGATGCGTTTCTTGAAGGGGACTTTTTCGGCCACCACCACATTGTCTTTGCGCGCCACGATCCACCAGGTCACGATCAAGGCAAAACCCATCAACAGGCCTGGAAAAATACCCGCCATAAACAGTTTGGAGATGGACACACCGCCAATCACACCAAACAAAATGAAGCCAATCGAAGGCGGAATGACCGGCGCGATGATGCCGCCAGCCGCAATCAGGCCTGCCGATCGGTCCATGCGGTAACCCGCGTCACGCATCATCGGCATCAGCACCGCAGCCAAGGCGGCCGTGTCGGCCACGGCAGAGCCCGACAGGCTGGCCATCACGATAGCGGCAAACACCGCCACATACCCCAGACCACCGCGAAAGTGACCCACCCAGACCATGGCCGAGTTGACGATGCGTCGGCTCATGCCGCCCGCGTTCATCAACTCACCGGCGAGCATGAAAAAGGGCACGGCCATTAGCGGAAAGTTGTCGGCCCCGTTGATCAGGTTTTGCGACACGATTTGCGTGTCAAAGTTATCCAGATGCAGCATCAAGGCCACACCCGATACGATCAGAGAAAAGGCCAGCGGCATACCCAGCGCCATGGCAGCCAGCAGCGACACGATGAAAACAAGCACGGTCATTTGGCGGCCTCCTGCGTGTGCACTGTCACAACCTCTTCGGAGTCTTGTACTTGGATTAAATCGGATTCATTGAAGTTGCCTTTGGCCAGCTGTATCAGCTTGCCCATGATCATCAGGGCCATGGCCACACTGGTGATGTAGCCCACGCCATACACCCAACTCATGGGAATGCCGGTCACGGCAGAGGTGGTGGTAGCGTTGATCCCATGCTGCTTGAAGGTGCCGTAAAACATCAGGGCGCAGCAGCCGAGCATCAACAGATTGGACACAGCGAAGGCCGTTTTTTTGCCCTTCAAGCTGAGTTTTCGCACGATGGAGTCCAGACCCAAATGGCCGTTCTCGCGCATGGTGACAATTGCGCCCAGGAAGGTGATCCAGATGAACAAAAACCGCGATAACTCTTCCGAGCTGATGATGCCGTCATTGAAGCCGTAGCGCAGCACCACGTTGCCAAACACCATGATGACCATGGCCGATAGCATGATCACCAGCGTCAACTCCGCCAGCTTGAAGAAAAGGTCGTTGATTTTTTTCATACGTCATTCGCAAAAAAGCCCCCTCCAAAGCGGGGGCGTGTTG
>CAYRBW010000248.1:0-3332 GCA_964422575.1 uncultured Limnohabitans sp. | reverse complement strand
CCGAGTCCATCCGCATCATGGGCGACAAGGTGTCGGCCAAGCAGGCCATGATCCGCGCGGGGGTGCCTTGTGTGCCTGGTTCTGAAGGGGAGTTGCCCGACGATCCAGTCCAAATCAGGCGCATTGCGAAGAGCGTGGGTTATCCGGTGATCATCAAGGCCGCTGGCGGCGGCGGTGGTCGTGGCATGCGTGTGGTGCACACGGAGGCTGCGTTGATCAACGCGGTGCAGATGACCAAGGCCGAAGCCGGTGCGGCTTTTGGCAATCCTGCGGTTTACATGGAAAAGTTCCTGCAGAACCCGCGTCACATTGAAATTCAGATCCTGGCAGACAAGCACAGAAATGCGGTTTATTTGGGGGAGCGCGATTGTTCTATGCAGCGGCGTCACCAAAAAGTGATTGAAGAGGCGCCTGCGCCCGGCATTCCGCGCAAATTGATCGACAAGATCGGCGAGCGCTGTGTGGCTGCCTGCAAGAAGATCAATTACCGTGGTGCCGGAACGTTTGAGTTTTTATACGAAAACGGTGAGTTCTATTTCATTGAAATGAACACCCGCGTGCAGGTCGAGCATCCCGTGACCGAATGGGTGACCGGTGTGGACATCGTGAAGACGCAGATCATGGTGGCTGCGGGTGAAAAATTGCCCTTCACACAAAAACAGATCGAAATTCGTGGCCACGCCATTGAATGCCGCATCAACGCAGAAGACCCTTTCAAGTTCACGCCTTCGCCAGGACGCGTGACGTCTTGGCACATGCCCGGTGGGCCGGGTGTGCGGGTGGACTCGCACGTGTACAACCACTATTTTGTGCCACCGAACTACGATTCGATGATCGGTAAATTGATTGTTCATGGCGATACCCGCGAGCAGGCTTTAGCCCGCATGCAAACCGCTTTGAGTGAGACGGTGATCGAGGGCATCAACACCAATGTCCCGCTGCATCGTGAGCTGATGGTGGATGCCAAATTCATGCAGGGCGGCACCAACATCCATTACCTTGAACACTGGCTGAGCCAGCACAAACGCTGAAATGCCATGTTTGAATTGAGCCTGCTGTGCCCACAAGACCGGGTTGATGTTCTGAGCGATGCACTCGACGCGCTTGATGCCTTGAGTGTTTCGGTTGAAGACGCCGATGCCCAAACCCCTGCCGAACAAGCCTTGTTTGGCGAACCCGGCATGCCACCACCCAAAGACGGGTGGCAGCGTTCGCGCATGGTGGCGCTGTTTGCATTGGAGGCACAGGCCCAAGAAGCGGTTCAGTTGCTGTCTGCCCAAGATTTCTTTGAAGGCTGTCGCATTTTGGGGGTTCAGCTGTTGGCCGATCAGGATTGGGTGCGCTTGACGCAGTCGCAATTTGCACCTGTTGAAATTACCCCTGATTTCTGGATCGTGCCCACATGGCACGAACCGCCTGCTCAGGCCAAGCAGATGATCCGGCTGGATCCTGGCTTGGCGTTTGGCACGGGCACACACCCGACCACCCGCATGTGCTTGCGTTGGATTGCTCAGCAGGGGGTGCAGGGTCAGCGTGTGCTGGATTACGGATGCGGCTCAGGTATCTTGGCCATCGGAGCGGCGAAGTACGGGGCCTCGTCTATTGATGCGGTGGACATTGACGAGGCGGCGGTCACTTCGACCGAGCTGAATGCCGAAGCCAACCATGTTCAGTTGTTGGCGGGCTTGCCTGACAAGGCCAAAGGTCAATACCAGACAGTGCTGGCCAATATTCTGGCCACACCGCTTAAGGTGCTGGCTCCTTTGCTCTGTTCTTATGTGGCGTCGGGTGGTTCTTTGGTGCTTGCTGGCATTTTGGAGCGGCAGGCCGATGAACTCAAAGCCGCTTATGCGCCTTGGATTCAACTGGGAGTCGCTGACAGCGAAGATGGCTGGATCTTGATGACCGCCCAATCGGCTGCAGCGGTGGCCTGATCGGCGAGTCAAAGTGCCGAACATGACACTTGCTGCTGGTATGACTTGGATCGTCCGCTGCCCTCAATGCAAAACGATCTACAAGCTCGTGCCCGATCAGGTCAAGATCGCCCAAGCTTGGGTGCGCTGTGGACAGTGTCAACATGCTTTCGACAGCACCGGGCTGGTGGTGATATGGCCAGAGGCGGACGTGATCAAAGAAAGAGCCACGGATCAGCTTGCCGGTGACGAGCGTTTGGTCATTGGTGAATTGCTTAAACAAGAAGACAGATCTGGCGCTGAACTGAAATCGGTGGCAACCGTCTCTGCGTTTGAAGAAGCGCTGGCGAGCTTTAAGCCGCAGCCTTTGCCAGCCCAACCTGATGCGCCGGATGCAGGGAGTGCTGACGCCAACGATCATTCCCAGTCAGGTGGAGCGCCCTCAGAGCAGAGCACAAGCTCCGTGGGTCGGACGCCTGCTTGGATGCCCAAGTTGGGCGCATTTTTCTTGCTGTTGGTGCTTGTGCTTCAGGGGCTTTGGATTGAGCGTCACACGCTGGCAGCGGTGGACCCTCGCTTTGCCAGGGTTTGGGAGACTGTTTGCCAAGCATGGGCTTGTGAAATCACTGCGCAATCCGTGCGTGATGGGGTGGTCATTGACAGCTCCAGTTTGACGCCGCTTGCAGAGCGGGGCTTTTTACTCAGGTGGTCTTGGCGCAATACCACATCGCAGCCTTTACAAACACCCGCTTTGGAGTTGACACTTTTGAGTGCACAAGACAAAGCGGTGTTGCGTCGTGTGATTCCCGTTGCGGATTTGGGTGCGCCAGCGTCGTTGGCCGCTGGGCAAACTTGGGATGGGCAATTGCAGCTCATGCCAGAAGATGGCCTGATGCCTCCAGGATACCGATTGTTCAGTTTTTACCCCTGACCCAGACCAGACACGGGTTGATTCCAAGAGTTCGATGAGTCCACAAAAAAGCCCGACACCGTTGCCGGTGTCGGGCTTTAGCGCTACTTGCGTCTAACTTTGAATCAGGGCTTGGCGGCCGAAGGAAACGGCCATGCAGCTTGTGGATTCAGTGTTGTCTGTGCAGCGGGGGCAGCGGGTGCTTTAGATGCCTTCTTTGCAGCAGGTTTTTTAGCGGCTTTTTTGACAGCAGGCTTTTTGGCAGCAGGCTTTTTAGCGGCAGTTTTCTTGGCTGCGGCTTTTTTGGCTGGCGCTGCTTTTTTCGCTGCTGGCTTTTTAGCGGCTACTTTTTTAGGAGCTGCTTTTTTCGCTGGAGCGGCTTTCTTGGCTGCTGGCTTTTTGGCGGCTACTTTTTTCGCTGCTGGCTTTTTGGCTGCAACGGCCTTTTTGGCTGGAGCGGCTTTTTTCGCTGCTGGCTTTTTAGCGGCAACGGCCTTTTTGGCTGGAGC
>CAYRBW010000247.1:0-3342 GCA_964422575.1 uncultured Limnohabitans sp. | reverse complement strand
GCTGTGCACATCCCGATGGGCCGCCTCGCTGCGCAAGAGCGCCAGCATGGCCTGGTGCCCGCGGTGCACACCATCGAAGTTGCCGATGGTCAGGGCGCAGGCGGGGGCCAGGTCAGGGTGGTGGAAGCCGCGGAAAACCTTCATGTCGCTGGGGTGTTGTGCCGTGAGACAGGCCAAGTGCCAAGTTTCACGGTTTCGTCAAAGTAAGAGGGTATATTGTGACTGAGCCCGATCCACCCCACTGGGCCCGAGGCCGGTGGTGCAGGATCGAGACGGAGCTTTTCGTGTCAGTGGTTTTTGAACTGTTGGATGGAGGTGTCTGTGAAGGTTTTGAAACTCTCGGCCCAAGGCTTGCCGCAATCGTGGATCACACTGGAGCAGGCGGTCACCCACTATGCAGCCGATGAGGTGCGCTGGGAGGCGGGTCAGCAGGTGGCGGTGTTTCATGGCGGTCACAACGCGGTCACCGGCGAGCAATCCATCATCACCGTCAACAGCATCATTGGCACCCAGGGTGTGCCCCGCATCAACCCCTTTGAGATGCGCGCCGGCTTGACCAACACCAAACTGTTTCTTCGTGACCGCAATGTCTGCGCATATTGCGGCGGGCATTTTCATGAGGCCGATCTGACCCGCGAGCACATCGTTCCGCTCGCTCAGCATGGGCCAGACCATTGGATGAATGTGGTCACCGCATGCCGCTCGTGCAACCACCGCAAAAGCAACCGCACCCCTGAGCAGGCGCGCATGCCCTTGCTTTATGCGCCGTACATCCCCAGCCTGTGGGAGGACTTCATCTTGCGCAACCGCCGCATTTTGGCGGACCAAATGGCCTTTTTGATGGCGCACGTGCCGCGCACCTCGCGTTTGATTCTCTGAGCCCTGGAGGCCTTGTGCTGTCGTGAGTCCCGGTGCATCATCGTGTTTTGCACACCCCATGCACATTCGCTGGCGAAGACCCGTTTGCTTGGGGCAGATTCTGGGAGGGATCGACATGACTCAAGGAAACACGGAACCCATGGTTGCGCGCGCTTGGCACCGCCGGGATTGGTGCATGGGCCTTGGCCTGGGCATCATTTGGGGTTGGAGCGGCATGGTCAACGCCACTGCTCAGCGCGGTGCGCAGGTGCAATTGGCGTCCGACTGGTCACCCGGACGTTCTCCAGAAGGCTTTTGGGTCAGTGAAAAACTCGATGGCGTGCGTGCTGTGTGGGACGGGCAGGTGCTGCGCTTTCGCAGTGGCCGCGTGATCGCTGCACCAGCGTGGTTTGTGGCGGCCCTGCCTGACGTGCCATTGGATGGTGAGTTGTGGCTGGACCGTGGCCAGTTTGACCGCGTCTCGGGCACGGTTCGGCAGGTTCTACCGCAAGATGCGCTGTGGCGGTTGGTGCGGTACATGGTGTTTGACCAGCCCACAGCCGCCCAGCCTTTTGCCGAAAGACATGCTGTCTTGCAGGGCTTGGTCGCCAAAGCGGGCTGCGCATGGCTGGAGGCGGTGGCACAAAGCCCGGTGGCCAGTGCGCGGCAATTGCAAAGCCAGCTGGATGCGGTCGTCAGACTCGGTGGCGAGGGTTTGGTACTTCACCGGACCGATGCCTTGTGGCAGCCTGGGCGCACCCAGTCGCTGTTCAAGTTCAAACCCGAACCCGATGAAGAAGGGCAAGTGGTGGGGCACGCGCCGGGCAAGGGCCGCTTGGCAGGTCAAACAGGCGCTTTGCTGGTGCAAACCCCGGAAGGCCAACGGTTTGCGTTGGGCACGGGGCTGAGTGATGCCCAGCGGCGTGACCCCGCGCCTGTGGGGGCTTGGGTGACTTACCGCTATCGGGATCGAACCCCGTCAGGTTTACCCCGTTTTGCCAGCTTTGTGCGGGTGCGCGACCCTGAGTGAGCGCGCCCCAACGAACAAGGGCTCCTTGCGGAGCCCTTGTTCAGAGTGAAAATAGGTCGGTGGCTTTCGCTCCAACAACTGACCAGTGATCAGGCGAACACGCCTGCCGTCTCTTGCATGCGAGCCGACACTTCACCCAGTTGATGCAAGGTGTCACCAAAGGTCATGTCCAGCTGCGTCAATTTCTTGAAATAGTGGCTCACGATGTACTCGTCTGTCACGGCGATACCACCGTGCAGCTGCACCGCTTGTTGGCCAATGAAGCGCATGGAGTTGCCCAACTGGTATTTGGCACGGGCCATGGCACGGCGGCGCTCTTCTGCGGGCGCGTGCAACTTCAGTGTGGCGTAGTAGCTCATGGATCGACCCAACTCCAGTTGCATCTTCATGTCGGCCACACGGTGGCGCAGGGCCTGAAAGCTGGCGATGTTCACGCCAAACTGCTTGCGGGTGTTCATGTAGTCCACGGTGATGGCCAAGGTCTTGTCCATGACACCCACGGCTTCGGCGCAAACACAGGCGATGCCAATGTCCACCGCTTCTTCGAGCGCCGTCAAACCATTCAACGTGATCAGCTGTGCGGAGGCTTTGTTCAGCACGACCTCGGCGGCGCGTGAGCCGTCTTGTGTGACGTAGGCCTGGGTGCTCACGCCGCTGGCGCTGCGTTCGACCAAAAACAGGGCCAGCTGGCCTCCATTGGCCCCATCCACCATGGCGGGTACCACAAAAGCATCCGCCTGATCGCCCGCGGCCACCACGCTCTTGGTGCCCGTCAGGTTCCATTGACCGCCCGATTCACTGGCCTGCGCGGCGCAGCGGCTCAGTTGGTAGCGAGCGCCGCGTTCTTGGTGTGCCAAGACCACGATCGCTTCGCCCGCGGCCATGCGGGGCAACCATGCTGACTGCAGCGCTGCCGGTGCGTGGGTTTGCAGCGTGGCGCTGGTGATCAGGGTTTGGGTCAGTGGTTCGAGCACGATGCCGCGTCCGAGTTCTTCCATGGTGACCATGGCTTCGGTCGGGCCCATGCCCATACCGCCGTTGTCTTCGCTCACATACAGGCCAGTCAGGCCCAGTTCGGCTAGCTCTGTGTAGGCAGTGCGGTCAAAACCGCCAGCAGCCACGATGGCGCGGCGACGCTCGAAGTCGTAGCCCTTGTCCACCCATTTGCGCACCGCGTCGCGCAGTTGTTCTTGGTCGTCGGAAAAATCGAAATCCATCTTTGTCTCTCCTTAGCCGAGCACGGTTTGCGCGACGATGTTGCGTTGCACTTCATTGCTGCCGCCATAAATGGTGGTTTTGCGCATATTGAAGTAGTTGGCGGCCAGTGGCGCATTGGCCAGAACGCCACCCGGGAAGTTGCCTTGCCAGCCTGCATCCATGGCTTCAAAGATGAAGGGCAGGGCAAAGGGCCCTGCGGCTTGCATCATCAGCTCGGTGTAGCGCTGCTGGATCTC
>CAYRBW010000246.1:447-3347 GCA_964422575.1 uncultured Limnohabitans sp. | reverse complement strand
GTCAGATGGTGCGCACCATGCTGACCCGTGCGCGCGACGACGGCTCGGTGGTCAACGCCGACGATTACCGTCCCGAAGGTCTGGAGCGCGAATACGGACTGGGACAGGACGGCCTGTACCGCCTGTCGGACACACAAGCGCAAGAGATTTTGCAGATGCGACTTCAGCGCCTGACCGGTCTGGAACAAGACAAGATCGTTGCCGAATACAAAGAGGTCATGTCCGAAATCGAAGACCTGCTGGACATCCTGGCCAAGCCCGAACGTGTATCCACCATCATTGGTGACGAGTTGGGCACCGTGCGTCAGGAATTTGGCCAGACCAAAATCGGCGCACGCCGCAGCGAAATTGAGCACAGCGCACAAGACCTCTCGACCGAAGACCTGATCACGCCCACCGACATGGTGGTGACTCTCTCGCACAGTGGCTACATCAAAAGCCAACCCCTGAGCGAGTACCGATCACAAAAACGGGGGGGACGTGGCAAGCAAGCCGCTGTGACCAAAGAAGACGACTGGATTGACCAACTCTTCATTGCCAATACCCACGACTACTTGCTGTGCTTTTCGAACCGGGGCCGCTTGTATTGGCTCAAGGTCTGGGAAGTTCCTGCAGGTTCACGTGGCTCACGCGGACGCCCCATCGTCAACATGTTCCCGCTTCAAGAAGGCGAAAAAATCAACGTGGTCTTGGCCCTCACAGGTGAAGCACGCACCTTCCCTGAAGACCAATTTGTGTTCATGGCCACATCCATGGGCACCGTTAAAAAAACCTCGCTCGACGAATTCAGTAACCCACGCAAAGGCGGCATCATTGCCGTCAACTTGGACGAAGGCGACTTCCTGATTGGCGCGGCACTGACCGATGGCAAGCACGATGTGATGCTGTTCAGCGACGGTGGCAAAGCAGTTCGATTTGACGAAAACGACGTACGCCCCTTGGGACGCAGCGCTCGTGGTGTGCGCGGCATGATGATCGAAGAAACCCAAAGCGTGATCGCCATGCTGGTCGCTGGCGACGAAACACAAAGTGTGCTGACAGCGACCAAAAACGGCTACGGCAAACGCACATCCATCGCCGAATACACACGTCACGGCCGTGGCACCAAAGGCATGATCGCCATTCAGCAATCCGAGCGGAACGGCAAAGTCGTTGCCGCCACTTTGGTCCATGCCGATGACGAAATCATGCTGATCACTGACACGGGCGTTTTGGTGCGCACCCGCGTGTCCGAAATCCGCGAGCTGGGCCGCGCCACACAAGGCGTGACACTGATCGGCCTGGACGAAGGCGCCAAACTGTCTGGCCTGCAACGCATTGTCGAAAACGACGCGAATGCCACGGATGGCGATGCCGAGGAACCGACGGACGACAGCGCACCCGCAGCGGAATAAGTGATGGAGCGCGCTTTCAACTTCTCGGCGGGTCCTGCTGTCATGCCAGAGGCTGTGTTACAGCAAGCCGCATCGGAGATGCTGGATTGGCATGGCTCGGGGATGAGCGTGATGGAGATGAGCCACCGCGGCAAGAAGTTCATCAGCATTTACGATCAAGCTGAATCCGATCTGCGCGAACTTCTGGCCGTGCCCGACCACTTCAAAATCCTGTTCATGCAAGGTGGTGGCTTGGCAGAAAACGCCATCGTGCCCTTGAACCTGTCGCAAGGCGGGGCCATGGACTTTGTGCTGACGGGCAGCTGGAGTCAAAAGTCGCTCAAGGAAGCGGGTAAATACGGGCAAGCCCGCGTGGCAGCCTCGGCCCAAGCCGACGGCTTCAGCACCCTGCCCGCGCCAGCCACTTGGCAGATTGGCGCTGACAGCCGTTACGTGCACATCTGCGGCAACGAAACCATCCACGGAGTGGAATTCCATGAACTGCCCGACCTCAAGGCCTTGGGCTGCGACGCACCGCTGGTGGTCGATTTTTCGTCGCATGTGGCTTCACGTCCGGTGGACTGGTCGCGTGTGGGCCTGGCCTTTGGCGGCGCGCAAAAGAATTTGGGTCCAGCAGGACTGACCTTGGTGATCGTGCGCGATGACCTGATCGGCCGCGCCTTGCCCCATTGCCCCAGCGCCTTTGATTACAAACTGGTGGCCGACAACCAGTCGATGTACAACACCCCGCCCACTTACAGCATTTACATTGCGGGCTTGGTGTTTCAGTGGCTCAAACAACAAGGTGGGATCGCCGCCATGGAGCAACGCAACATCGCCAAAGCACAGCTGCTGTATGACTTTATCGACAGCTCCAGCCTGTTCGAAAACCGTGTCGCCAAAGACTGCCGCTCGCGCATGAACGTGCCTTTCTTCTTGCGTGATGAGTCGCGCAACGAAGCCTTTTTGGCGGGTGCCAAAGCAGCGAACTTGCTGCAACTCAAGGGCCACAAATCGGTTGGGGGCATGCGGGCGAGCATTTACAACGCCATGCCGCAGGAAGGCGTGCAGGCTTTGGTGGCCTTCATGGGCGAATTTGAAAAAACACAGGCCTGAACCCGGCCCTCTGAAAGACTTGCGGACATGAGCCAACAACCCATTCAGTCGGATGCCTTGGGCGCTTTGCGTGTGCAAATTGACTCACTAGACAAGCAACTGCTCAGCCTGCTTAACCAGCGCGCCCATGTGGCCGAAAAAGTGGGCGAGATCAAACGAGCCGAAGGCTCACCCTTCTTTCGCCCAGACCGCGTGGCCCAGGTTATCGACAAGATCACCAGCGCCAACCCAGGTCCACTCAAAAACGAACACATCGCATCCATCTGGCGCGAGATCATGTCGGCCTGCTTGGCGCTCGAAGCTCCGCAACGCGTGGCCGTTCTCGGGCCACAAGGCACTTTTTGTGAACAAGCAGCGATAGAGTTTTTTGGCAGTGCGGCCAACCTGATTTACTGCGCCAACTTCGACGAA
>CAYRBW010000246.1:0-437 GCA_964422575.1 uncultured Limnohabitans sp. | reverse complement strand
CACGGCGGCGGGCACCGCGCAATACGGCGTGGTGGGCATGGAAAACTCCACCGAAGGTGTGGTGGCCAGATCGCTCGATTTGTTCTTGCGCTCGCCCGTGCATGTGGTGGGCGAGGTCAGCTTGCAGGTGCGTTTCAATTTGCTGCGCCAACTCAATTCAGACTCTGGCATCGAGGTGGTGATGGCCCATCCCCAGGCATTGGCCCAATGCCAGGGCTGGCTGAGCCAACACCTGCCCGACGCCGAGCGCGTGCCCGTCTCCAGCAACGCCGAAGGTGCGCGCTTGGCTGCGGCCAACCCGGCCATGGCGGCTCTGGCCAGCGAGCGTGCCGCCACCCAGTACGGCCTGCACGTCGTGCAAAAGGCCGTGCAGGATGAGGCTCACAACCGCACCCGCTTCGTCATCGTCAGCCACCTTGACCGCGCCACCCCGGCAG
>CAYRBW010000245.1:0-3353 GCA_964422575.1 uncultured Limnohabitans sp. | reverse complement strand
AAATTAGACACCTCAACCAGTCTTTTGGATTTTGTCAGTGTATTTATTTCCTCGCCCTCATAAAATGCATTCTTAGTTGAGCAATTAAATTTGGACAGTTTGCCGTCAATAAATTTTGACGTGCATTTTAAAAAATAACCTCCAATTTTAAACGTTCCAGCCACACCTTCATTCCAGTTGTATCCGCTATTATTTTCTGTGGCTTGCTGAACCGCCTTAAAATCAGATTCTCCAAGTGTCAGACCAATAACATCTAGTTTTTTTGGTTGGGCAAGTGCAAAGTTCATCGTCAGACAGAGCAACCCTGCGAGTGAGACGGCTTTTTTCATCGGTTTTAATTTCTTGACCATAGCACCGCATTTTACTTGGAACTGTCCACGGCTGAACCTGTGGGGAACCCCGAGCACCTTCACAGGTGCATGGGCGGGGTTGTCCATAGGCAGGCGAAGCCTGAGCGGTGGGCAGTGCTTACCTGCCGTTGGGGGCGATCAATGTGTCATTCTTCGCTGAACTTTGACCTTGCTGCCTCGGTAGCCCTTCGTTTTCTCGTAGTTCTTTGAGCATCTGAGAAACGACTCTGCGCGGCTTTTGGGCAAGCCCATTTCCTTGGCTCGACTGTGGAAGTCATCCAGCAAAAGCGCGTCGTCTTTGCCCATGATCTTGTCGAGTTGAACGTCTGTGCTTTCTTCATGGGCTGAATGCCATGAGAACGATGCGGGGTTGAATCGGATGGTGAAGGGCTTCACTGTGGCGTAGTTGCGCGATCCGTGGTGTAGCCTCGCTTCGTTGTCGCCCTTGGGTTCTATGCCCAAAACGAACTCAAACGCGCCACCGATGGCACTTGCCCCACGTCCTGCTAAAAACGGGTCTGACCAGTCCACGGCACTTTTGCCCGTGTGGTGAACCACAAAAATGGCGGCGTTTAATTCGGTGCGCAATTTTCCGAACTCTCGCAAAACTGCGGTCATTAACACATTATCGTTTTCCTCACCCACCACATAGTAAAGCGGGTCAAAAATAATCACCGTTGCACCCCAGTTCTTGGCGGCTTCTGCCAGTGCGTTGAATGGCTCTTGATTCACCTTTTGGGTTTTGGTGTCTACCAGTGCTTCACCCTTGCAAAATTCATCGCTGCTCAAAAACATCACGTTATCCAACTGCTTGGGCGTAGCGTTGTAAAAGGTGTTCATCGTGCGCAGGCGAACGCCTAGCGCGGTTTTGGTCAATTCCAGATTGACATAAACAATCTTGTCCGTCTCTTCACTGACGGGTAAACCTAAAAACGGTTTTTTGGTCAGTAGCGAAAAAACCAGATTCAAGGCCAACATGGATTTTTTGGCTTTGGCGGGTGCCACGATCATGCCCACGGCATTGCGCTCCACAAGGGTTTTAATAAGTGGCTTAAACTCAATGCCTTGCGTGGCTCGCATGATGGTGCTGCCTTTGTTGGATTCGGTGAATTGCATGAAAAGGTCTCAAAAGGTAATTCTTAAAATTCACCTTACGAATCCTTTTTTGATTGTCAACCTTTGCAATTCTTCACCCCCTTCCGACCGCTTCGCTTCGCCCCCTCACAGGGGGCTGTCGGTTTGATTTTTTGGATGTTTGACAAAAGGTTGAAAATTAAATAGGCTGTTCCTTAACAGCCTATTTAATTCACTATCGACCTTTCTAAACACCTTTCACGGTGTTTTTTGCTTTCATGCGATCCCGCTTCTGTGCGATCTCGTACATCCGCAATAGGTGGCTGGGGTTGCTTTGGTACTGGATCGCGTCCCACTTGATTTCTTCAAAACCAAGATGCGGGATCACGGTCTCCAGTAAAAACTTGGTCGGTGTCGTGCCGCCATAGGTGCGGTGGTTTACGCTGTCGTTTTCGTGGCCGATGTATTGGCTTCGGAAGTCTTCGGGAACGCCCCGCTCTTTCATGCGCTGGTTGGTGGTGTGGCGCAGTGAGTAAAAGACTTTCACATTGAACACCCAGATACCCAACTCTTTGAGCACCTTTGTAAAGTTCTGCGTGGGCACGTCCGCATAGCCTTGTTCGTACTGGTTGAGCCACGGAAAAATCAGCGTGGTGGCGTTGGTGTCGGGCAGGTTTTTAATGTCCTCCAGATACCGCAGGAAGCCGATTTTTTCAAGGATGGGGTGAAGCGGTGCAATGCGGTTGGTCGCGTCGGTCTTGGCCCTGTTGTCGCTCAAATAGTCGTGGTAGCTGATGACGTTGATCCCGTCCTCGCGCCGTATGTCTCCCAAACGCAGTTGGCAAATGTTGGAGGGGCGCGATCCCGTGAGCAAGCCCAAGATAGGGACAAACACGTCTGCGGGGTTGGCGCACAGGTTCAGGCGTTCGGGGTCAAAGATGCGCGCGAGTTCGTCAGGCGTGAAGGGCTTGCGGTTGGATTTCATCCGCTGCTTTTTGCCCACCAGTCGCTTTTCTACGGGGTTGTCTGCCAGCTTCTTGATCGTGGTTTTGTACACCTGGCTAATGACTTCGGTGTAGGTGTCGATGGTGCGGGCAGATATGCCCTTGCGCTCAGTGAGGGGGTCGTCCTTGGCCAGCCATGTTTGAAAGTTCAAAATGGTTTGCGGGCTGATCTCATCCAGCGTGGCCGATTTGCCAATGAAGTCTTGCCACACTTTGATTTTTGCCGCGTATACCTTTTTGGTGCGGTCTTTGATCGCACTTTTGTCGGTGAGGGTGAGGAAGGCTTGGGCGTAGTCGCTGAATAGCGGCGATTTGGGCTTGCTTTGGGCCGCGTGGCTGCGCAGGTGCTGGGCCTCGGCTTCCATGCGTCTAAAGGCCGCTTCCGTGTCGCGCAAGTGGGCGAGTTCTTGGGCTTGCCATGCCAGCCGCTGGGCTTCGCTGATTTCGGGGGCTTTGTGTTTGGCCAAAAAGGCCAACGCTTCGGCTTTCTCGGCGGGCTGGGTCGCGTCAAAGTCCACCGTGTACCCGTCAGGGGTGGTGATTTTGAGCGGGTCGGCAATGTGTTTTGCCGCTTCCGCGATG
Source organism: uncultured Limnohabitans sp. (assembly GCA_964422575.1). GTDB lineage: Bacteria > Pseudomonadota > Gammaproteobacteria > Burkholderiales > Burkholderiaceae_C > Limnohabitans_A. The sequence goes on along the minus strand of CAYRBW010000245.1, from coordinate 343 downwards.
CCGTTTTTTTTGTTGCCCATGCCTGCCTTCGCCCTTTCCAATTCCAGCGCATAGGATAAGGCAAGGATGCGGGCTTCCGTGGGGTCTTTGGTGCGCAGGCTGTGCCATGTCTCGCGCTTGCCCGTGGCGGCTTGTAGGGCCTTGGGCGTGATGATGCGGAGGTAAAAAACGCCGTGAGCGCGGACGTACAGTCTAGGAGGCAAAACGGGCATAAGTGTGACACCTAAGTGTGACGCTTACGCCCGTTTTCCGTTTTTTCAAGTCGTTGATTTATAACGACTTTTTAGACTTGGCGGAGTGGACGGGACTCGAACCCGCGACCCCCGGCGTGACAGGCCGGTAT
>CAYRBW010000244.1:2994-3353 GCA_964422575.1 uncultured Limnohabitans sp. | reverse complement strand
GTGCGCTGGCAGATCGACCAGATCGAAGACGGCCACGCCATCCAACAAGCCACCGTGCTGTTCGACCCCGACACCGGCGAGACCCGCGCCATGCGCACCAAGGAAGACGCCGCCGACTACCGCTACTTTCCCGACCCAGACCTGCCACCGCTGGTGATTGGCCGCGACTGGGTAGAACGCGTGAAAAGCGAAATGGCTGAACTGCCCCGCGTGATGGCCGTGCGCTTTGTCAAAGACTACACCCTGCCCGAATACGACGCCACCCAGCTGACACAAAGCAAAGCGGTCGCCGCCTACTTTGAAGCCACCGCCAAAGCCTGCGGCCAGCCCAAACTGGCCAGCAACTGGGTGATGGGCGA
>CAYRBW010000244.1:0-2984 GCA_964422575.1 uncultured Limnohabitans sp. | reverse complement strand
CAATCACCGGTGAGCGCTGCGCAACTGGCCGCCCTGATCGGCCGCATCAGCGACAACACCATCAGCAACAACGCAGCGCGTCAGGTGTTTGAAGGTCTGTGGAACAAGGAAGGCGAAGTCGACGCCATCATCGAAGCCAAAGGCCTCAAGCAGATGAACGATACGGGCGAGCTGGAAAAGATCATCGACGACGTGCTGGCCGCCAACCCCAAGAACGTGGAAGAGTTCAAGGCGGGCAACGCCAAGGCGCTGAACGGCCTGGTCGGCCCGATCATGAAAGCCAGCAAGGGCAAGGCCAATCCGGGGCAGGTGAATGCGTTGTTGATGAAGAAACTGGGGTAATCATGGATTCGGCGATCACTGAAGTGCCGCGGCTTGTCCGTGATCTGTACAAGGTGGTTTCTGAATTGGAGCGATTATTTGCGGCCCAGAATAAAAAATTCACACCAGATGGCCATTTGGTGGGGAGCTTAGGTGAAATTCTGGCAGCTCATATGTATGGCCTTGATCTCCACCCAAACTCACACCCCGGTCATGATGCAATCGGGCGAGACGGACGACAAGTTCAGATTAAGGCGACACAGGGCCGCAAGGGTGTCGCACTGCGCAGCGAACCCGATCACTTGATCGTTCTGCGCATCGAGTCAAATGGACAAGCTGAGGAAATCTATAACGGGCCGGGAAGCCTCGCCTGGAAGGCTTGCTCATTTGGAAAGAACAAGCCTTCAAATGGACAATATGCTGTGACCTTGTCAACGCTGAAAAAGCTGATGGATGCAGAGGTACCAGAGTCTTTGCGCTTGCCCAAACTCAAATAAATCCGTCGCTCAGTAGATACCGTGTCCCCCGCCCCACCCCCGTCTGCCCCACCCCCCAATCTCACACAGCGCCGTGAGTTCGCGGTAGGCCGAGGCGCATGACACGCGGCAAAGGTTCACTTATTTCTCGGTGCGGATGCCGTTGGCAAATCAGAGAAGTCAGCCAATTTGCAGCAAGGCCTTGATCTTGGCGCGAACATCCTGAAGCACTTCTTCAGGCACCGCGCCTTTCTTTTTGGCTTGGCGAACGCGCCAGTCCAATGATTTGACCTGGTCGGACAGCACAACACCCGGTTTACCGCCGATCAAGGTCTGGACTTCAAAGGGGTAACCTTTGATTTGGGTAGACAGGGGACAGCACACCATCAAGCCTTTTTTGGCGTTGTATGCCGCAGGGCTCAGCACCAAGGCAGGACGGTGGCCTGCCTGTTCATGCCCTGCTTGAGGGTCAAATTCCAGCCAAACGATGTCACCGGCTTCGGGCACATAGGCTCGCGTGACCATCAGAGGGCTTCCTGCCCAACTGGCCCGCCAAAGTCCACCACATCGTGGGCGTTCTCATCGGTCATGCCTGCCAACAGGTCTTCTAATTTGTACTCGGGCTGGGTAGCGGGTTCGATGACGATTCGACCTTTCGTTGCCGTGATGATGACGTGCTGCTCCAAGTCGAATGCGGCCGACTTCATGACTGCGCTTGGCAGGCGCAGTGCAGGGCTATTACCCCATTTGCGAATCACAGCTTCCATGACATTCTCCCGTTGTGTATCTACATTGTAGATACACCATATTCGGCACACAACACCTTTTTGAGCCGAAATCAATCGGCTAAATCGCATTCGCAGGATTTGCGCTTCACATGTGAAGCGTAAATGACCTTTTTACGCTTCACGCCTTCTAACGGCATCCAGCACATCAAGCCCTGATCATTGACAAGTCAAGCGATTGTCGTAACATACAAACATTAAATCCTGAAGGGCCACACATGAGCATTCACACGTTTTCAAGCCGCGACTTCACACGAGACGTGTCGGCCGCCAAACGCGCTGCGGTGGATGGCCCGGTGTTCATCACCGACCGGGGTCGCCCAGCGTTCGCATTGCTCAAAATCGACGACTACTACCGCATGGCCGGAAAGGCAGCACCGTCTTTGCTGGAGGTGATGGACGGGATTCCGGGCGGTGAAGGCATCGATTTCGATCCGCCCAAACTGGGCATTCAGATTCAAGCCGCGACCTTGGACTGAAGGCGATCCATGTTCATTCTGGACACCAACGTCATTTCCGAGCTGCGCCAAGGCAAGCCCAACCCATCCATGGCGGTGCGCCAATGGGCGGCTGGGCAGCCTAGCAACCAGCTGTTTTTGTCAGCCATCACACTGCTCGAGCTGGAGTTGGGCGTCCAGGCGCTGGAACGCAAAACGCCTCCACAAGGCAGCGCTCTGCGCAATTGGCTGGGTGGCATTCGCGCCGCTTTTGCGGGCCGCATTTTGCCGTTTGCAGATAGCACCGCACCCGTGTGTGCGGCGCTGCACATCCCGAACCCGCGCTCAGACCGCGACGCGATGATTGCCGCGACAGCACTTGAGCACCGATTCACCGTGGTGACGCGCAACATGTCGGACTTTGAGCCGACCGGTGTGGCGCTTTTCAATCCTTGGCTCAGCTAGCCAGCGGCACGATTTCCTGCTCAATCGCACCAAACAAACTCTCGCCGTTTTGGCCCTTCATCTCGATGCGGATGGTGTCACCAAATTTCATGAATTCGGTGCTGGGCTGGCCATCCAGAATGGTTTCGATGGCGCGTTTTTCGGCGATGCAGCTGTAGCCTTTGGGCCACTCAGGTTTGCCCTTCACTTCCACGCTTTTGTTGCTCACGGTGCCGCTGCCCACGATGGAGCCTGCACGCACATTGCGGGTTTTGCAAATGTGGGCGATCAGCTGGCCGAAGTGGAAGGTCATCTCGGGGCCCGCTTCGCACATGCCGACTTTGCGACCGTTCCAGGTGGATTGCAGTGTCAGGTGCACACGGCCGCCTTGCCAGGCATCGCCCAGCTCATCGGGCGTCACGGCCACGGGGCTGAAAGCGGTGGCGGGTTTGCTTTGCAAGAAGCCAAAACCTTTGCCCAGCTCGTTTGGAATCAAGTTGCGCAGGCTCACGTCATTGGCC
>CAYRBW010000243.1:0-3357 GCA_964422575.1 uncultured Limnohabitans sp. | reverse complement strand
CCCCCCCCCCCCCCCCCCCCCCCCCCCCCCCCCCCCCCCCCCCCCCCCCCCCGCGTTTCTCAGACTTGAACACGCGGTACATCGTCCAGTCGCTGCGCCACCACTGTGGAAATCGCGGGTCGGGTTGTGGCTCAGTGGCTTTGCGCTCGTACACGCATTTTTGGGGAGGGGTACAGTCAACGTCGTTGTGCGTGCCACCTGTGAAATAGGTATGGCGCTTCATTGCTCCAGGGTCAAGTGGGGCTGTGGGGGCAGGTTGACTGAGGGTCTGCGTCACTGTCGCGGACAGACCGGGGTAAGGAGGATCAAATAGGGGAGGGGTACTGTTGGCCTGAGCGAGCGCTGAGTTTGCGAAAATAGCGAAGGCGAGGGAAAAAATTTGATGAATGGATGCACCATTGAATCGCAACTGTGGGTGTATTCGAAGAAGACGTGATTGCGCTGATGTCATGGCGATTTGATGGCCTGTCAAGGTCATGGTGCACTCCTTTTTGGGCGCTGAATGCGCCGAATCCAAACATGGTGAAGTACCCAAGCCAGCGAGGGCATGGCACTGAGGCAAAAAAGAATCACGAAGGTTTCCGGGCTTTGCTGTCCCATCCAAGCACTTACCGCATAGAGCGCCGCAACAATCGCGCTCGATAGCGCGGACAAACTTAAGGCCTGGGTGGGCGGAATGCGCCAAACACCGCTGAGAATGGCGCTCATCTCTGCCAGCATGGGCAATGGGCGTGCCAACACGATCCACCACAGAGCGCTGCCGCGAGCTTGGACTTTGACTTTGTCCCACAGCGTCTCTCCAATCCATTGACGCAAGATTTCTTGCGGTAATAAACGCCCGAGCAAATAACCTGCAATGTAAGACAGCCACAAGCCGATGGCCAAACTCATACCGCCCCACAAAGGCCCCAAAGTCCAGCACAGTGCCATGCCGACAATGCTGCTGGGAATGGGTAAGAGCACGTCGACCACCAAAAGTACGATGCCAAGCGCAGCTAGCCATAAGTCTTTTGATTGGTCATGCATCCATAGCGGACTGGCTGATTCGAGTTGATCGCCCCAAAGCACAAAGGGGATGAGAACTAACGCGCTCAGCGCAGTGAGAAAAAAACTCAGTTTGAGCCAAGGCCAAGCGAGGCTTGTAGACGAGGTGCTTGTGTTCATCATTGATTCCAGCTCAAGACAGCGCGCAGTGTACGGGCGTTCACGGGGGTACCGATCACTTCGTGATTGCGGGTGTTTAGGGCGTTGTCAAGCGCAACTTGAAGCTGTGCGTTCTTTGTTTCTGGTAAGGGCATGCGCAGGGCAAGATGGAGCAAAGTCAACGGCTTCAGCCATTGGTCTCCCGTGGCAATCGAGGAGTCAAAACGTTGCGTCACTCGGCGCAACGATGCACTGGCTTGAATTTGTTGCATCACGGGTGCATTTAATTGCATGCCCCACTGAGCGTGAGGGCGCATGCGCAGTGTGGTCGTACCTGTGGGGTCGCGAACATTCATCAAGCTGCCATTGAGTTGAAGGCGTAGACCGCTGGGCCATTGGTGAGCCGTTTTCCATTCGACGCCGTCTGAGACGATGTTGTCGCGGTTCACCATTTTGGGCGGTGGACCAGAGTCGAAGTCAATCAGGTTGCGATAACGGGCATGAAAGAGCGTTATGCGAGTGGGCCACGCGACCTGGTCCTGAGTGGCCCAATAAATTTCTTGCTGAGTGACCTTTTCAGGCTGCAACGCTGCGTTACCGACCAAGGGGTGGCCCAAGGCGTAAAAGCTTGGCAGTTTTTGTGCACTCGATAAAGAGACTCCCCAGTACCAAGATTGTGCTGTCGGAGAGTGACGCATCGACAACATGGGCTGGTTGCTGGTGCTGGCTGCGCTGGGCGATTCATGTCGCAGGCCTGCTTGCCATGTCCACGCGCCTGTGCGGTGTTGAGCTTCGATAAGCAGGGCCGTGACATCTCGGTGCATGCTAAAACGAGCGGGCAGTTTAAATCCTGTGAAAAAGATTTGACTGTTGAGCTCGCCGCGTTCTTGTCGAAACTCCAACCCTGTGGTGAGATGCGTTTGTGTGCCGATTTGTCGGTGTGACAAAACTTGCAGCTCTTGCTTTTGGTAGTCGCTGGCGCTCTCGACAGCAGGAAGGCCAGCGGGATCACGCACGCCGGGGGCAACGCCGGGGGAATTTTCATCGTTGGTTTGAGACAGGTGACTGAGTTGAAACTCCAGATCACCAAGAGCCAGCGTAGGGATCAGGGCCTGGGCAGAAAATTGATGGGTGTAGGCGTGGCGTGATTCCAGTGTGCGGTGAACGGACTTCTCGATGCCCCCGCTGTCGTCGGGAAACGCAAGGTTCAGGCTTTCGCCAATGCGCACGTTTGCACTCACCCGTGCACCGCTGTCGAGCTGAGTTTTCCAACCAAAATTAAGAGATTGGTTGCGGGTAAAGCCGGTTTGGCGATCACCATTTTCATTGTGGCTACCGCTGAGTTGCCAGCCTTCCTTGGAAAGCGAAAGGGCTGCTGTGCGCAGTCCTTGCCCTCCTGCGCCTACTGTGGCGGACTGCCCTTCACGATTTTGGCGGGTGAAGATGTGAATGACGCCAGCAAGGGCTTCTGCATGGGCTACACTGACGTTACCGCGAACGATTTCAATGCGTTCAATATCTGCGCCGGTAAGCGTACTTAAATCGACTGCGCTGCCACGAGATGACAGAGGGTTGTTGAGACGCACATTGTCAAGCAAGATCACAACATGACTGGGGTCTGCGCCTCGCATGTAGAGTGAGCCAAATCCGCCGCTGCTGGCGCTGCGGTCAGCGAACAAACCCGATTGCCGGGACAAAATTTCGGACACACTGAGTTGGCGCATGTGGCGCAATTCTTCTGGGCCGATGACGCTGAAGTGTTGACTGGGGGCTACCACGGTTTGTGGCAATGTGCTGGCGCTCACGTGCACCACTGACACACTAGGCACGTCTTCTTGGGCGCAAACGTGATGCGAAAAAAAGCTTGTTGCACAGGCTATCCAAATACAAGCATTTGACAGGGATGCAACGCCTGCTTCTAGATAAATTACAGATGCCGATTGACCTGACTTCATCATGTTGATAGCGCCTGATCTCAAAATAAATTAATTAGATAGTACAAGGAATAATCAGTTGTGAGAAGTGGCGCAGCGTGATTTAAAAATTCATTTTCAAAATGACCAAGTCACTGCATTGCGCTTTGATCAGATCAAAGCACATGTATAAAACGCTGGTGGCGTGACTGCCTGATTCAGCTTGTCTGGCGCACCAGTCTTACGGAGTCGTCCCTGAAAAATTCATTTTCACGCCAGCGCTAAACCCATTGCGCCGGAC
>CAYRBW010000242.1:0-3368 GCA_964422575.1 uncultured Limnohabitans sp. | reverse complement strand
CCGCACCGAGATCGAGCGCGATGTGGACCACTACACCATCATCGATCACGACGGCGTGATCTTTGCCTGCGCCGCGCTCTACCCCTACCCCGAAGCCAAGACAGCTGAGATGGCAGCGCTCACCGTCTCACCCCAGTCGCAAGGCCAAGGTGATGGCGAAAAGGTGCTCAAGCGCATTGAACAACGTGCCCGCGCCATGGGCCTCAAAAGCATCTTCGTGTTAACCACGCGCACCATGCACTGGTTCATCAAGCGCGGCTTTGCGCAGGTCGACCCCGACTGGTTGCCTGAGGCGCGCAAACGCAAATACAACTGGGACCGCAAGAGCCAGGTGCTGATCAAGAAGCTCTGAGGCTGCTCGTGAGCGCCACGCGCTCGGCTGCGGCAAAGGCTTGTGTTTGCGGGTTCAGCTCACGCCAGACCTCCTGACCATCCACATACACCCTGAACTCGCCGGTGCGTAGAGCTTGCCAGGGTTCGTCGACAGTCAAGGGCTCGGTGGCCAGCAGGGTCATGACGTCGCCTGCGGCGTTGAGCGGCCCCAGGTCCAGGCTCATGTCGCAGTCCACCAACTGTGCCTTGGGGAACGGGTGGTGGCGGGTCAGCTGGTGCAGGTGGGTCGAGCAGTGCACATAAAGGGCGTGACCGTCGCTCAGCAGCATGTTGAGGTTGCCGTACTGGGCCAGATCGCCCACGATGGCAGACAGCACCGGCGCCAGCTCTGACCACTCGCGAGGCTTCTGCCGATTTTTGAAATGCACACGTAAACGGCTCATGAGGGCGCAAAACGCACGCTCACTGTCGGTGGTGCCCACGGGCATGTCTTGGCAGCTGGGCGGCGCTTTGAAGCGCCCCAGATCGCCGTTGTGGGCGAACACCCACGTGCGCCCCAGCCATTCGCGCTGAAAAGGATGGCAGTTGGCCGCTTGCACATCGCCCTGAGTGGCTTTGCGCACATGCGCCACAACCACCCTGGATTTGATCGGGTGGCTGCGCACGTATTCCGCCAGCGGAGACTCGCTGGCCGGTTGGTCGTCCTGAAAGACGCGGCAACCGTGGCCGTCATAAAAAGCGATGCCCCAGCCATCGATGTGGTCAGAGGTGCGCCCGCCCCGGGCGGAAAACCCGGTGAATGAAAACGTGGTGGCTGCGCGGTTGTTGCAGCTCATGCCCATCAGCTGGCACATGGTGAACCTCAGGACAGTGAGAAATCAACGGCGGCCATGGCGTGCAGTTCCGTGGTGTCAAAGAGGGGCAAGCCAAGGTCGCCGGGCTGCAGGATCATGGTCAACTCGGTGCAGCCCAAAATCACGCCCTGCGCACCTTGGACCGCCAGCTCACGCACCGAGGCGATGAGTTTCTGGCGCGAATCGTCCCGAACCACGCCCCGACACAGTTCTTCAAAAATGACCCGGTGCACCTCGACGCGACCAGGCTCGTCGGGCACCACGCACTCGATGCCGCGTGCCGCCAAGCGGTCTCGCATGAAGGTTTGCTCCATGGTGAAACGGGTGCCGAGCAAGCCCACCTTGTTCAGGCCTGCGGCCAAGATCGCGTCGGCCGTCACGTCGGCGATGTGCAGCAAGGGCAAGGCGGTCACCGCTTGGACCTCTTGAGCAATGCGGTGCATGGTGTTGGTGCAAATGAGCAGGGCCTCAGCGCCGCTGCTTTCAAGTTGCCGCGCTGCTGTTTGCAAAATTTCGGTCATACGGGGCCAGTCGCCTTGCTTTTGCAGATCGGCGATTTCCTGAAAGTCCAGACTGATGAGGTGCACCCGCGCCGAGCGTAAACCGCCACGGCGTTTGGCCACTTCGCGGTTGATGTGTTGGTAATACAGCGCGGTGGATTCCCAGCTCATGCCCCCGATCAAACCGATTTTTTTCATGCCAGCCTTCTTTGCAAAATGAGTCTCAAAGTTTGCCACCGAATGGTCAGCATGGATTTTCAAAATGACGCAAGAAATCACTTATTTTTAGAATAATTTTCTACAATCAAGCCATGAAACAGAAATTGGATGCAATAGATCGAAAATTGCTGGAGTTGCTTCAAAAAAGAAGCGACATGCCAATCAACGAGTTGGCCGCCGCCGTGCACCTGACACCCACGCCTTGCTGGCGGCGCATTCAGCGGCTCAAGGAGCTGGGTGTGATCTCGCAGCAAGTGGCGCTGGTGGACCGGCAAAAGGTGAATCTGGGGGTGACGGTGTTTGTGGCGGTGCGCACGCGTGACCACGACCTGCCCTGGCTGGAGAAGTTTCGGGCCACGGTGCAGGCCATCCCGGAAATCGTCGAGGTTTACCGCATGAGCGGTGATGTGGATTACTTGCTGCGGGTGGTGGTGCCCGACATTGCCGCTTACGACCAGGTGTACAAACAGCTGATTCAGCGGGTGCCGCTGTCGGATGTGAGTTCGAGCTTTGCCATGGAGGAACTGAAATACACCACCGCCGTACCGCTCAGTTACGCCGCGGGTTGACGCGACTTGAGGGCCACCCACAGGCCCAAGAGGCCAAACGCCACGAAGCACACGAATGACCAATTGGCAATCGAGCCGCCCAAAAATGTCCAGTCAATTTTGGTGCAGTCTCCGCTGCCCTTGAAGATCATGGGGATGGCGCGGTTGATGGGGAAGTTTTCGACCATGCCGTAAAAGTCACGGCCACAGGTCACAACCTCGGGTGGGTACCACTGCAGCCAGCTTTGGCGCGCGGCGGTAAAACCGCCAAAGCCCGACACCAGCGCCAGCAACACACCCGACACCGCCAGGCCACAACCGCGCAAACGCCAGCCCACCGCAGCCACCAGCACCACGCCGATCAGCACATAACGCTGCACGATGCACATGGGGCAAGGGTTCAGGCCCACCACATGCTGCAAATACAAGCCAAAAACCAGCAGGCCGATGCCCGACAAAGCGATCAGGGCCAGCCAGCGTGAGGGAGTGATGGAGGTCAGTTTCATGGTCTGTTTTTAAAAGCCAATGGGCGAATTGTGAGCCCATGTTCAGATGCCGTTGGTGGGGTTTTTCACAAAGCCCCAACCAAATCAGGACTCGGCAAAGGCCCGTTCGATGACAAAGGCCCCAGGGGTGCTGGTGTTGCCTTCTGCCAAGCCATGCTCCTCGCAGATGCGCTTGAGGTCTTTGAGCATGCCCGGAGAGCCACAGATCATCACCCGGTCGGTTTTGGGGTTGAGTTGGGGCAGCCCCAGATCGGCAAACAGTTTGCCGTTTTCGATCAGGTCGGTCAGTCGTCCTTGGTTTTTGTAGGGCTCGCGGGTCACGGTGGGGTAGTACAGCAACTGCTGGGTCACCATTTCGCCCAAGAACTCGTTGGCGGGCAACTCTTGAGTGATGTAGTCGTGGTAGGC
>CAYRBW010000241.1:2795-3409 GCA_964422575.1 uncultured Limnohabitans sp. | reverse complement strand
ACGGGAGGACTTGCACCTCCAAGAGTGCGCCCGTGCCGGGCGCACCGCAAAAAAAACCCCGCCGTTGCCGACGGGGGATTTGACGGTGACGCCTGATGAAGAATCAGCCTTTTTTGGCCGGTGCAGCTGCGGGCTTGGCCCCGGCAGGTGCGGCAGCAGGTACGGCGGCTGTGGTTTCTGCTGATTTATAGACACCCGGGTCAATGCAGGCGGGTGTGGCTGTCGGTCCAGCTTTGCCTTTGCCATTGGTTTTGTAATAGTGGGTTGCCACTTTCTCACGTGACTTGCACAGTTGGAAGTCGGCCACTTTGTTGCCGTGCGCCGTTTTGGCGGCGGCTTCGGCGGCCTTGGCCTTGGCTTCTTCGTTGGGTGCTGGCAATTTGGCCACAGCACCGAAACTGATGGCCAGTGCAGTCATGACAAGCAGGTGTTTTTTCATCGTGTTCTCCTGGCTCAAACCGAAGCCGCAGATGCAGCAGTTGTAGGGGTCGCAGTTGTGGGGGTCGCAGACACGGTGCGTTGCGCCGGAATCTTGCCTGTCTTGATGTCGTCATACCAGAGTTCGTGGTGCTCTTTGGCCCAGGTCTCGTCCACATAGCCTTCGCGCATGGCTT
>CAYRBW010000241.1:0-2785 GCA_964422575.1 uncultured Limnohabitans sp. | reverse complement strand
TAGGCACCGCGCATGACAATGGTGCCCATGTAGATGTGGCCGATGAACAAGGCCATCATGAACAAAGTGGCGACACCGTGGATCATGTTGGCGATTTGCATGGTACTGCGCTCATAAATCAGGCCAGGGATCAGCTTGTCCAGCACCAAGCCAGAGGCGACCACGATGGCACCAAGGAAGAGCACACCGCCCCAGAAGACCACCTTTTCACCGGCATTAAAGCGGTGCGAAGGCACTTCAGTGCCAGAGAACAATCCGCCACCTTTGGCAAGCCATAGCCAGTCGGCTTTGCTGGGCATGTTGTCCTTCCAAAACGTGACAAACACCACGATCAATGAGACGGCAAACAAGGGGCCGGCAAAGTTGTGCAGGTTTTTCAAGGCGTAAGTCAGCCAGCCAAACAGCGTGCCGCCGATGAGGGGCAGCAAGAAGTATTTGCCATAGGCCATGACGATGCCCGAGATGGCCAAGGCCACAAAGGCGATGGCGTTGGCCCAGTGGGCTGAGCGCTCGAACGGGGTGAAGCGTTCGATCTTGTGTCCCGTTTCCTGTCCATGCAGTTCAATCGTTCCTTTGCCCATGTAGAACAAAGCCATGGCACCCACAGCGATCAGCAACAAAGCAGCACCATAAGGAATGATGATGTTGTTGCGCACTTGACGCCAGGACTCACCGGCCGAAGCCAGACGTGAGCCAGGGTATTGCACAAAGGGCTGAATCAGGTTGCCGGCCTCAGGGGCTTGGCTTTTTGGCAGGCTGGTGTATCCGCTCACGCCCTGGCCCACGGCACGCCACATGGGTGCGTTGTTGCCGGGTTGAACCTGTGCACGCTCTGCATTGGTCTGGTCTTTGTACTTCGGATCGGCGTCAGCACCAGGCGCGATCTGGAAGATATTGGCACTTTTCACGCCCAGACTGGTGTCAGCCTTGACCGTTGCGGGTGCGGGTGTAGTGGATGGGGCTTGCGTTTGGGCTGCGACGCCCCATGCGGCTACAACCAGCCCGATGGTCAATATGAATCGACGCATGAACTTCTCCTTGGCGCTCACTTGGGTGCGCGGACGTGGTCGTTCATGCCATAAGTGGCACGGGCCTTGAGGTGGTTAGCCCACCCGTCTTTGTCGCCGGCTTTCCAACCAGCATCAGTGAATGAGGCCACGCCAGTGCCACTGTAGGCGGGCTTGTCGGCGCTCACACCCTTGATGTCTTGCGGTTTTTCGCCACAAGCCACCAACAAGGCCACGCTGCAAAGAATGAAAGCTGCTTTCATGTTCAGGCTCCTTGTTTGGCTTGGTTGCCATAGGCGGTGCCCCAGCCCCAGACTTCGGCACCTTTGCCGCGACTGATCACACGACCACGCAAGATGTCGGTGATGACGTCGCCGTCACCGGCCAACAGCGCCTTGGTCGAGCACATCTCTGCGCAAGCGGGCAGTTTGCCTTCGGCCAAACGGTTGCGCCCGTATTTTTCGAACTCGGACTGACTGCCATGCTCTTCGGGGCCACCGGCGCAGAAGGTGCATTTGTCCATCTTGCCACGCAGACCAAAGGTGCCGTTGGACGGGAACTGCGGTGCGCCAAATGGGCAGGCATAAGAGCAGTAGCCGCAGCCAATGCAAATGTCTTTGTCGTGCAGCACCACACCTTCTTCTGTTTTGTAAAAGCAATTGACGGGGCAAACGGCCATGCAAGGTGCGTCAGAGCAGTGCATGCAAGCCACCGAAATCGACTTCTCACCCGGAACGCCATCGTTCAGGGTGACCACACGGCGGCGGTTCACGCCCCATGGAACTTCGTGTTCGTTTTTGCAAGCGGTCACGCAACCGTTGCATTCGATGCAGCGCTCTGCATCGCAGATAAATTTCATTCGTGCCATCGTGTTCTCCTGAGGCGCTTAGGCTTTTTCGATGTTGCAGATGGTGGTCTTGGTCTCTTGCATCATGGTGACGCTGTCGTAACCATAGGTGGTGGCGGTGTTGACCGCCTCACCGCGCACGATAGGCGCTGCACCTTTGGGGTAATGCGCCAGCATGTCGGCACCTTGCCAACGACCGGAGAAGTGGAAAGGCATCCACACCGTTCCGGTGTCTACGCGCTCGGTGACCAAGGCTTGAACGTCCAAACGTGCACCGGTCGCACCCAACAACCAGACACGGTCGCCGTTGCGAATGCCGCGATCGGCCGCTGTCTTGGGATTGATTTCGACATAGGCCTCTTGCTGCAATTCGGCCAGCCAGGGGTTGGAGCGGGTCTCTTCACCACCACCTTCGTACTCGACCAGCCGGCCGGATGTGAGGATGAGTGGGAATTTCTCATGCATCTTGTCGGCAATGTTCTTGTCTTGGACGGTTTTGTACAGGGTCGGCAGACGCCAGAAGGCTTTCTTGTCCTCGTGCGTGGGGTACTTGGTCATCATGTCTGGACGGGTGCCATACAGAGGTTCGCGGTGCTGGGGGATCGGATCGGGGAAGTTCCAGACCACGGCGCGGGCCTTGGCATTGCCAAACGGGTGGCAACCGTGTTCTTTCATGAACACACGGATCATGCCGCCCGACGAATCGGTCTTCCAGTTCTTGCCTTCGGCCTTGGTTTTCTCTGCCTCGGTCAACTCGTCCCACCAGCCCAACTTTTTGAGCAGGATGTGGTCAAGTTCTGGATAGCCGGTCGTGATGTCGGCACCGAAGGTGTGCGAACCGTCTTCGGCCAGCAAGCTCTTGCCTTCGCGTTCCACACCGAAGTTGGCGCGGAAGTTACCGCCGCCGTCCATGACGTGCTTGGAGGTGTCG
>CAYRBW010000240.1:0-3428 GCA_964422575.1 uncultured Limnohabitans sp. | reverse complement strand
GCCGAAACCAACAAGATCTTGGGGCTGGGCGAGGCTTTCAACTCTGCCGCCATTCCCGTGGACGGGTTCTGCGTGCGCGTGGGCGCCATGCGCTGCCACAGCCAGGCCCTGACCTTCAAGCTCAAAAAAGACGTGCCCGTGGCCGACATCGAAGCCATGATCGCGGCCGACAACGAGTGGGTCAAAGTGGTGCCCAACACCCGTGAAGCCACCGTGAAAGACCTGACCCCAGTGGCCGTGACCGGCACCATGACCATCCCCGTGGGACGCGTGCGCAAGTTGGCAATGGGCCCTGAATACGTCGGCGCTTTCACCATCGGCGACCAGCTGCTGTGGGGCGCGGCCGAGCCGTTGCGCCGCATGCTGCGCATCTTGCTGGACGCTTGATGCCTGCGCGCCGCATTCTTTTGTGCGTGACCATTCGGTGACCCAAGACGCCACTGAAGACATGCTGCGCCTGACCCATTCCCTGCGCAAAACCCCAGCTCTTCCAAGAGCTTGGGTTGTTGCATCACTGCTGACCTGCGCCAGCTTGTCGGTCAAAGCGTTGACGCTGGGCCAATTCTCGGTGGAATCAGGTTTGGGTGAACCGCTTCGAGCCACCCTTGAAATCACGCAGTACAAGATCGAGGACCTTCGCAAGCTCACGGTACAACTGGCAGAACCCGCCAGTTTTGAACAAGTGGGCATGGCCTTTCACCCCGTCCTTCAGGGTGTGCAAACCCGTTTGGAGTTTCGCGGCGACGGCAAGCCCTACATCACCTTGGTCGGACAGATTCCGGTGAACGAGCGCTTTGTGGATGTGATTGTGAAGGCCCAGTGGCCATCAGGTCGTCTGGCCACGAGTTACACGCTGCTGATCTCGCCCATTGGTGCATTAAAAGCCCGAACAGACAAACCTGAAGGTGATACGGCAGCCATCACAACGGTCATCGCACCTGTGGTCTCCCCGCAAGCCTTGGCGGTCACCGCAGCGCCGGCGCTTGACAGCGCTGTACACAAGTCGGAAGGCGCCATCACCGTGCGGGCAGGCGACACCGCCTCGAAGTTGGTTTTGCGCAAAATACCTGCCGGCGTGTCACTCGACCAAATGTTACTAGCCATGGTGCGCGCCAATCCCGAGGCTTTCATTCAAGGCAATGTGAACCTGCTGCGCGAAGGTGCCCAAGTTCATCTGCCCAACGCACAAGAGGCTGGGCAAATTTCAGCCGAAGAAGCCCGGCAAACGGTGATCGCACAAACTGCGGACTTTGCGGCTTTTGCCCAGCGTCTGGCGCGATCCACCTTGAAGACCACCTCGGCCAGCCGCGAAATGACCGGCAAAGTGGCCGCCGAAGAGCCCACCCCGGTGCCGGTCCCAACCGAGCAGGACACATTGACCCTGAGCAAACGGGAAGCCACAGCCGAAAGTGCAGAGGCCCGCCTGGCCACAGAGCGCGAAATCCAGGACAAAACCGAGCAACTGGCGGCGCTGAAAAATAACCTGGAAACCTTGAAGTCCTTGTCGGCCCAGCCCGACCCCGAAAAAACAAGCCCTGCCGAGGCCTCGGCCCTGAAACCAAGTCTTCCCGTTGCGGCAGCTGAGGCGGCTTCGGCCCCCTTGCTGGATACGATCAGCCACCATCCCAGCATTTGGGTCTGGGTCATGGCCTTGCTGACTGGCATGGTTGGCTTAGTGTGGATGGTCAGACACCGCTCCGCAGACCCCATCGATTTGTTTGACTCGGACAGCCTTGTGGCTTCAGCGCCTCAGGCCTCGACATTTCCTTCGCGCTTACCGCCTCAATTGGCCGGGTTGGACTTGAACCTGACGCCAGTACCCGACACCGCGTCGGACCCACAGACAAGCCGCACCCCAGGCCAAAGCCAGTGAGACTCGCCCTTGGCATCTGTTACTCCGGCACGGCCTACCAGGGCTGGCAAAGTCAAAGCACGGGCTTGACCATCCAGGACAAACTAGAAAAAGCCTTGGCTAAATTTGCCGATGTACCCCGGGTCAGCACCTTGTGTGCCGGTCGCACCGATGCAGGCGTACACGGCCTGATGCAGGTGGTGCACTTTGACATCGATATCGAACGCGACGCCCATTCTTGGGTGCGGGGCACCAACCGGTATTTGCCATCCGACATCGCGGTGCAATGGGCGCAAGGGGTCCCAGACAGCTTTCATTGCCGCGCCAGCGCCACGGGCAGACGCTATGTCTATGTGGTGCTCAACTCGATCGTGCGCCCTAGCCTGGAGGCCGGCCGAGTGGGTTGGGTGTACCGCCCACTGAGCGAAGACGCCATGCGCCAAGCCAGTCTGCACCTGCTGGGCGAACACGACTTTTCTTCATTCAGGGCCAGCAGCTGCCAGGCCTTGTCGCCGGTCAAAACGCTAAGGCACATTCGCATTTCAAAACATGGCGCTTACTGGCGTTTTGAGTTTGAAGGCAACGCCTTTTTGCACCACATGATCCGCAACATCATGGGCTGCCTGGTCACCATTGGCCAAGGCAATCAGACGCCCGACTGGTTACGCGAGGTGCTGCTCGCCAAAAACCGCGATGCAGCAGCCCCTACGTTTTCGCCAGACGGCCTGTACTTTGCCGGACCGATTTATGGCCCCGAGTGGGGCTTGCCCGACATCACCCCTGCTTTTGATTGGTTGCCATGAACGCGCCCTGTCAAGCCCAACACCGCACCCGCATCAAGATGTGCGGCTTCACCCGCGAAGCCGACGTGCTGGCCGCCTGTGCTGCCGGGGCCGATGCGATTGGCTTTGTGTTGTACCCGCCCAGCCCGCGCAGCGTCAGCATCGAGCGCGCCGCCGAATTGGCCCACTTGCTGCCCGCCTTTGTGCTGCCCGTGCTGCTGTTCGTCAACGAGCACCCCGAGCATATACAGGCGGCGTGTGCGGCCGTGCCGGGGGCTTTGCTGCAGTTTCATGGGGATGAAACACCCGAATTTTGCGAAGCCATGAGCCAGCGCACGAGCCGCCCGCACATCAAAGCGGCCCGAATCCCCCTGTCCGGGGCGGCCGACTTCGACTTGCTAAAATTTGCGCTCCTTCACCAACAAGCCCAAGCCCTCTTGCTCGACGCACATGTCGACGGATACGGCGGCGGCGGGAAAACATTCACTTGGTCACTGCTGCCAACAAACGTCAATGCTCACCTCGTTTTGTCTGGTGGACTCACACCTGCAAACGTGGCCGATGGCATTCGGGCGCTGCGATCACACGGCCTGTCACTGGCCGTTGACGTGAGCTCTGGCATCGAGGCCGCCAAAGGCCTCAAAGATGCCGAAAAAATCCAGCAATTCGTGGCCGCCGTGCGTGCTGCCGATGCTGACCTCCTTTGAATTTTTCCGGGTTGAACCCCGGCCCCACACTGCCATGTACGACTACCACCAACCCAGCCCCGACGGCCACTTTGGCCGCTACGGCGG
>CAYRBW010000239.1:0-3443 GCA_964422575.1 uncultured Limnohabitans sp. | reverse complement strand
CCACCCTGGTTCACAGCCACGGCCGTGTCGTTGACCACTTTGAGGAACGGCACCACGCCTTGAGATTCGCCGTTGGTGCCTTTGATGTGTGAGCCCATGGCGCGAACACGCGTCCAGTCGTTGCCCAGACCGCCCGCAAATTTGGACAGCAAGGCGTTTTCTTTGATCGATTCGTAGATGCCGTCCAGATCGTCGGGCACGGTGGTCAGGTAGCAGCTTGACAGCTGTGAACGTAAGGTGCCGCTGTTGAACAGCGTAGGCGTGGAGGACATGAAGTCAAAAGACGACAAGATTTCGTAGAACTCGATTGCACGTGCTTCGCGGTTGATTTCGTTGAGCGACAGGCCCATGGCCACACGCATGAAGAAGGCTTGTGGCATCTCGATGCGGGTTTTGCGAACATGCAGGAAATAGCGGTCGTACAGGGTTTGCAAACCGAGGTAATCAAACTGAAGGTCGCGTTCGGGCTTGAGTGCTGAGGCCAGCTTTTTCAGATCAAATTGCAGCAGCTTTTCGTCCAGCAGGTCGTTGTCAACGCCCTTTTTGATGAACTGAGGGAAGTAGTTGATGTACTCGGCGGCCATCTGGTCTTGTGTCACTTCCTTGCCGAGGATTTCCTTGGCAATGGTGTGCATCAAGAGGCGAGCCGTCACATAGGTGTAGTCCGGGTCTTTTTCGATCAGAGTGCGCGAAGCCAGGATGGACGCTTTGTAAACTTCTTCCATGGGCACGCCGTCATACAGGTTGCGCATGGTTTCGGCCACGATGGGTTCTGGGCTGACGTCTTTGCCCAGTCCCGCACAGGCGTTGACCATCAAGGATTTGAGGTAATCCAGATCCAAGGCGATGCGTTGGCCGCCATCGATCACATGCAGCCGAGGCTCCGAAGAGTGTGTCGGGTTTGCTTGTTGTTGCTGTTGCACGCGCTCTTGGGTGCGACGCTCGCGGTACAGCACATAGGCACGCGCGACTTCATGGTTGCTGCTGCGCATCAAGCCCAACTCCACTTGGTCTTGCACGTCTTCAATGTGGAAGGTGCCACCGCCAGGGCGTGAGCGAACCAAGGCGCGCACGACGTTTTGGGTCAGCTCTTCCACCACTTCGCGCACGCTGGCAGAGGCGGCCCCTTGTGTGCCGTGGACGGCCAAAAAGGCTTTCATCAGGGCCACTGCGATTTTGTTGGGCTCGAAAGACACGACAGCGCCGTTGCGGCGAATGATCTGGTAATGGGCAAGCGCCTGCGAGGCGGCCAATGCACTGCTGTGTGTCGATTCTGGCTGGCGCATCTGGCTGGCAGATGAAGAGGTGATGTTCAGATCAGTTTGCATGGTCATTTCTTTGATTTTTAGGGGATCGATGGGTCTGGATTTTGACGCTTGAACTGGCGTCAAATGCAATTGTGAAAATTTGTAATAGACACTATATCTGGTGTCTGAGGGCATGGCAAGCCACTACAGGTAGTGTACCGGCCTGTTTTGCCCATCGCGCTGGCAAGGGGTAAATAAATGGATGCGAGGACACATGGCGCTCGATTTTTCACTTGCTGAAAAAACACCTTGATGGGCTCGATTTCAAGCGCTTTGGACTTGTACTTTCAAGCCTGGAGCGGCTTGCCAAAGATTTGTGTTGAAAGAGCCTTGAATGATCAGCGTTGCGACGGCATGACGCGCGCGCTTTTGCAGACCAAAGGATGGTGGGTGTGCCGTGTGGATGCCCCTAAATATTTTTTTGGGCAATGTGCGCTTGAGGGCTTTATCAGGGAAAAACCTGATGCGGCAAATCCGACAGTTTTTTCAGGCGCGCCCAGTCAAAGCCCGGACCGGGGTCCTGTTTCCTGCCCGGTGCAATGTGTTCGTGTCCCGCTACGTGTGCAATGGGATAGACGAGCCTCAGGTTCTGACAAAGAGTGGCCAGGCACCTGTATTGGGCATCTTCAAAGCAGTCGCCTTCGAGTCCTTCGAGCTCAATGCCGATCGAGTCGTCATTGCAGCTCGGTCGCCCTCGGTATTGAGACTGCCCTGCGTGCCAGGCGCGGTCATTGCAACTGACAAATTGCCAAAGGGTGCCATCTCGGCGAATGTAAAAGTGCGAGGAGACTTCCAGCCCCCGTATGCTCTGAAAGTAGGGGTGTGCATCCCAATCGAGCTGGTTGGTGAACAGTCGCTGCACAGCATCGCCGCCATATTGACCTGGTGGGAGGCTGATCGAGTGGATCACGATCAAGTCAATGCAAGCTTGTGCAGGTCGGGGCCCGAAATTGGGTGATTCCAGTCGCTGCGCTTGGTGATGCCAGCCTTCTTGCCAAAGAGGGGGTTGTGTTGGTTCGGATGCTGGCAGGAGCATGGCGCTGTGGCGTCAGTCCGGGTTGCGATCTTGAGCGGCTGCACGATGCTCTGTGCTGCAGTAAATGCCGTTTTGCCCAGTGACCGCTTCTTCATGGGGCAGGTGGATGCCGCAATGGGCGCATGTCACCATTTCGGAGGGTTGGGGTGTTTCGGCTGTTCGGTCGGGCTGGGATGGGTTGACCGTCCGACCTCGCTTGAGGGCCCAGATGATCACCAAGACCACCAGCAATAAAAACAGGTATTTCATCCCATGCGCCCCAGCAAGATTTCTAAAACAAACCGGGAGCCTGCATACGACAACAGCAGCAAGCCGGCACCGATGTAAAGCACCCTGACCGCACGACGGCCACGCCAGCCCCATTGGCTGCGGCCGACCAGCAAAACGGCAAAAGTGATCCAGGACAACAAGGCAAAAAGTGTTTTGTGATCCCAGCGCCAGTGCGTTTGACCTTGGCCGTACAGAGCATCACCAAATAAAACACCTGCCACCAGTGTGGCGGTCAAGAGCACAAAACCTGCTGTGATAAAGCGGAAAGTCAGACGCTCCAGCGTCAGCAGTGGCAGGCCATTGTCGGCATCGTGCGCCAGGCGTATATCGTGTTCTGCCCGCGTCATCATCCAGGCATGCACCACGGCCGCTGCAAACATGCCGTAAGCAGATAAACCCAAAGCCCAGTGCAATGGCAACCAAGCTGACGCGTGAGTGGCCAGTGGGGTGCCTGGAAACCACCAGGCCAGCAAGACGGCCAGTGTGCCCAAGCCACCCATGGCCCATCGTGCTTTGAATTTAGGGAAAAACTGGCTTTCAACCATGTAGGCCGTGACCACCAGCCACGCCGTCACGGAAATCGCTGGGGCAAAGCCGAAACGGACTGGTCCGATCAGCAAACTCAGCAAAGCCACCGCATGAGCGCCCCAAGCCAGCCAAAGCAGGCGACGTGCATGCACGTCATGAAGGCGTCCACCCGCCAGCGCTGGGAACCCGTAAGCCAGCGCTGCCAGCGCGGTGGCGGGCAGCATCCAAAATGGGGGACTCGCTAAAATCATGGGTCCGAGTTTAGCCTTTCAGGTGTGGCCACAGGGGCTTCACCACCACGG
>CAYRBW010000238.1:0-3451 GCA_964422575.1 uncultured Limnohabitans sp. | reverse complement strand
ATCAAGCTGTGCACCAACTATGCAGACAAGCCTGTCGCTGAACTGCCCTTGCTGTTTCAGCGCATCCTGTCCAACACCATGCTGGACTGGTTTCGGCGGCAAAAAACCCGAAACGCACTGTTCACCAATTTAAGTGACTTCAATTCCGGCGACGGAGATGGCGATTTTGACCTGCTGGAAGTCACTGCCAGCGCGTCAGAGGAGGCGTCATCGGAGAGTGCCGAGCAGTGGGTTGGGCGCGTACAAACCTTGGAACACATCGAAACCGCTGTCATGGCACTGCCTGCACGTCAACGCGAAGCCTTCCTGCTGCGTTACTGGGAGGAGCTGGATGTTGCGCAAACCGCTGCAGTGATGGGCTGCTCAGAGGGCAGCGTCAAAACCCATTGTTCTCGGGCCATTCAAACCCTGAGCAAAACCTTGGGCACACAAGGAATCAGACCATGAAAAACCAAATGCCACCTACCGAACAAGAAATTGACCACTGGGGTCAGTACTTTTCGGCTCAACTGAATTTGGCCACCCCAGGCCTGCCTCACGACATCACTGAGCGTCTGCGCTTCGCACGCCAACTGGCACTGGCCCAGCGCAAGCCCTTGGTGCAAACGCGCTTGGCGAAAAACGCCCAACTGAACAACAACGGCAGTCTGACCGCGCCTGCAGACGAAGGTCTGAACCTTTGGAGCATCTTGGCCTCTGCCCTGCCCCTCCTGGCGCTGGTTTTCGGTTTGATGGCCATCCAGTGGATCCAACAAGACAACGTCACCTCTGAATTGGCCGCCATTGACGCCGCTTTGCTTACAGACGAATTGCCCCCAGATGCTTACACCGATGCCGGGTTTGCCCAATTTTTAAAACAAGGCCTCGGCAACACCACATCCCATGACTGAAATGACAGAACACCGTCAAACCAAACAGAAAACAGCGCTGAAAACGGCTTGTGGGTTGTTGCTGTCGGTTTGTTGGATGAGCGCTGACGCTCAAACCCCAACGACACAGGTGTCGAACGCCCCCCAAGTCAGCGCGGCAGCGCCCACGCAAAGTACACCCGCGTCACAAGCTTGGCAACAACTCACGCCCCGGCAAAAACAGGCTTTGGCCCCCCTGGGCGCCCAATGGGGTGCCCTCACTGGTCAACAACAAAGCAAATGGTTAGCCCTTTCTCAGAATTTCGGACAACTGTCCGTGACCGAGCAAATCACCATGCACGCCAGGATGGCAGACTGGGTCGCACTGAGTCCACAACAGCGGACATTGGCACGCCTGAACTTCAACAAGCTGCAAAACCTGCCCAAAGAAGACAAAAAAGCCAAATGGGAGGCCTATCAGGCACTTTCAGCCGAAGAAAAACGGCTGTTGTCTGCGGGCAATGGTGCTCCCGCCAAAAGTGCAGCGCCTACGGCCAAGCCACTGGATGCGCACCGGATCGTTCAAACGCCCATGCGGGCTGACGGCTCCGCCAGCCGCACACCCAGCACTGACCTCAATCGCAAAACACTGTTACCACACCCACCCGCAGTGGCCACACCGGCGACCAGTCCGACCAGCCCTGCGACGGACACCACTCAACAAGTCACCGAAACCGCCCCCTCATGATGCAATCCGGCGCGACATCCTACCCGCCCCTCCCACTTTGTGCCCCACGCTTGAGTCGCCGCATGGCTTGCTGGCTCTATGAGGGCATGCTGCTGTTTGGTGTCATGGTGACTTCGGGCTTGGCTTACTTCATTGCGGCATACTGGTTCACCGGACTTGCACCCACCGAGATGAGCATCCACCCCCAACTCAAATCCGGACTGCAAGCCATCAGTTTCTTCGTGTTGGGCATTTATTTCACCTGGTTTTGGCACCGTGGCCAAACATTGGCCATGAAGACCTGGCGCATTCAAATCGTCGACCAATCGAGTCAGCGGGTCACGCGTAAAACGGCTTTCAAGCGTTACATCGCCAGCTGGTTGTGGTTCATGCCGCCCATTGCAGCCACGGCCCCCTTTCACTTGCCAGTCGCCGAAGTTGTCCTGCTCACGCTGGGATGGATCGTGACTTGGGCCCTGCTCAGTCGCTTTCACCCTCAACGCCAGTTTTTGCACGATGCCTTGATGGGGACTCGCCTCATTTCTGTGGAATAAGCCGCCTCCATTCAGACCGATATGCCTCCAAACCCGACACATCAAGACCAAAAGGTCAACCCTCAAAAATCACGCACCGGCCTGAACCGCGTCCTGCATGCCGGCGGATATTCTGTTCAGGGTCTTCGCGCAGGTTGGGGTGAAACCGCCTTTCGCCAAGAAGCCATCCTGGCCCTGGTCATGGTTCCATTGGCTTTCTGGTTGGGCCAAAGTTGGGTTGAAACCGCCTTGTTGGCGGGATCTGTCTTGCTCGTCATGATCGTGGAATTGCTAAACACGGGCATTGAATCGGCCATTGACCGCATTGGCCCTGAATGGCATGGCCTGTCAAAACGCGCCAAAGACATGGGCAGTGCTGCTGTTTTGCTCAGCCTGCTGTTGTGCGCCGGGGTATGGCTGGCCGCTCTGTGGCAGCGGTTTGCCTGACCTACAGACGACCATGAATACACCCTCAAACACCCCCGCTTTTTCGGTCTGCGTCTACTGCGGCTCCAAGCCAGGCAACTCGCCTGAATTTGCGCAAATTGCCCTGCAAGTGGGCACCTGGATCGGCCAGCATGGTGGTCAGTTGGTCTATGGCGGTGGGCGCAATGGTCTGATGGGTCTTGTGGCCGAAGCCACCATGGCGGCGGGTGGCACGGTGGTCGGCATCATCCCCACCGCTTTGGTCGAAAAAGAATGGGCGCACCATGGCTGCACCGAACTGCATGTGGTCGACACCATGCACTAACGCAAACGCATTATGGCCGAGAAAGCCGATGCTTTTCTCGCCTTGCCCGGCGGGATTGGCACATTTGAAGAATTGTTTGAAGTCTGGACCTGGCGCCAGCTGGGCTACCACGACAAACCAGTGGGCATCCTCAACAGCCTGGGCTACTACGATGGTCTGATGGCCTTCATAGGCCAGGTGGTACAAGAGGGCTTCATGGCCGATTGGCAAACCGAACTGGTGACGCTGGGCAACGAGCCCAAAGCGCTGCTGCAAAGTTTGGTGCAAAAAGCAGGCTTATCGCCGCGCGCCAAAGTCGAACTGCTTTGAGCGACTGACAAGGCTCGGTGGCTGTAGCATCACCCGCATCACATGAATGAGCAGGGCCTCGCTTCGAAGGCCTTGCACCCTTGACTGATCAGATCGCGGTTTCGTCTTGCTCACCGGTGCGGATGCGTACCACGCGCTCAACCGAAGTCACAAAAATCTTGCCGTCACCGATCTTGCCGGTGCGGGCCGCCTTGATGATGGCATCCACGCAGCTGTCCACATCGTCGTTCTTCACCACCACTTCCACCTTGCTGCCGTCGGCGGCAGGGGCCTGGTAGCCGGC
>CAYRBW010000237.1:0-3459 GCA_964422575.1 uncultured Limnohabitans sp. | reverse complement strand
TCCTGTTCCTGGCCAGCGGCTCGATCTGCATGAGCGCCATGAACGCCGCGAGCTTTGAGGCGCTGTATTCGGCCTTCTCGCGCATGCATGTGCAAAAAACCTGGGACGGCATCATGAACGCCCCGGTGCGATTGGACGACGTGGTGCTGGCCGAAATGCTTTGGGCCGCCTTCAAAGCACTTTTCACTGTCACAGCCATTTTGGGTGTGATGATGGCGCTGGGTATCAGCCACAGCTGGAAGCTGCTGGTCGCCTGGCCCGTGCTGCTGGGCGTGGGCATCACCTTCAGCTGCATGGCGCTGATCTTCAACGCGCTGGCCAAGGGCTACGACTTTTTCACCTACTACTTCACCCTGTTCCTCACGCCCATGATGTTCTTGTCGGGCATCTTTTTTCCGCGTGAACAACTGCCCGCGTTCGTGCGCGTGATCGCCGACTGGCTGCCCCTGTCAGTGGCCGTCGACTTGGTGCGGCCCCTCTTCATGGACCGCTGGCCAGAGCATCCGATGCGCAACGTGCTGGTGCTGGCGGTGTTTGCGGGGGTGTCGTTTTGGATCGCGTTGGCATTGACGCGCAAGCGGTTCAGGAGTTGAGTCGCACGCTGGACAGAATCGCTGAGTTTTCTATCAATGTATATCTTTCACTTGATATACTTACTTAGAGATTGATACATTTCATGCCACAGGAGATGTTATGGATGCCGTGAGAAACCCATTTGCCCCCGGTGCCGGAAGTAGACCGCCAGAGCTTGCCGGACGGGACGCCATACTCCAAGACGCGCAGATCGCCATTCAACGGGCGCTGTTGGGTAAACCCAGTCGCTCACAGATGCTGCTTGGCTTGCGAGGCGTAGGAAAGACGGTACTGCTGAACAAAATCGAATTGATGGCCGAAGCGGCGGGGCACGTGACATCTTTAATCGAAGCGCCAGAGGGACAGGCGCTCAGTGAGTTGCTTGTGCCCAAAATCAATCAAGCCTTGCGCAAACTCTCGACATCTGAGAACGCGAAGGCCAAAACCCATCAAGCGCTTCGGGCACTCCGCTCTTTCGCCTCTGCGTTCAAGCTCTCGTATGGAGATGCTTCGATTTCGGTTGATCCGGAAGTCGGTGTCGCGGACAGCGGAGATATGGAGGCGGACCTGCCCGAATTGTTCGTACGTGTCGGCGAGGCGGCAAAGGCCGCGGGCAAGGCCTGGAGCCTTCTCATTGACGAAGTGCAGTACCTGCGCTCTAAAGATTTGGCCGCTTTGATTGTGGCGCTCCACAAAGTGAATCAAAGAGATCTGCCTGTGTTGTTCTTTGGTGCGGGGCTGCCACAGGTTGCAGCTCTTTCGGGCGATGCGAAATCCTATGCTGAGCGGCTCTTTCATTACCCAGCGGTGGGTGCGCTGGAGGATGAGGACGTCGAAACCGCCATCCGGCAGCCCATCGAAGGTGAAGGTGAGGAGATAGACGACAACGCGATCAGAGAGATTTTGGCAAAGACCAAAGGCTATCCCTACTTTTTGCAGGAGTGGGGTTATCAGTGCTGGAACCTCGCCGAGGGTCCGCGCATCAAGCTAGAGGATGCCTCGAGGGCGGCAGGAGAGGCGACAAAACGGCTGGACGAGGGCTTCTTTAAGGTGCGATTTGATCGCTTGACGCCAAAGGAGCGAGAGTATGTGATCGCGATGGCCAAGCTTGGTGCTGGACCGTACAGATCATCAGACATCGCAGACGCACTGAAGGAAACCCATCAAAGTTTGGGGCCGCGTCGCGCGCAGATCATCAGCAAAGGAATGATCTACAGCCCATCCCACGGCGATATCGCCTTCACCGTTCCCTTGTTCAACGAGTATTTGATCCGCAACTACGTGCAAAAACCGAGCAAAGCGTAGCAGCGCGGTAGGCCATTTTGCGCACTGCTTGAGATGCGCGATGGATGCATCAAACTGCGCGGTTGTCTGCCAACCCCGCAACCCATGCCATCTGCCCAGGCAAACACCGTGTCTCGAAATCGTAGTTCTCCACCGCAAACGTCCGCGCTTGTGCCCCCAGCCTGGCCCGCTCGGCCGGGTCATCGCACAACGCAATCACCTGCTGTGCCAGCGCTGCCGGGTCAAAGAAGTCCACCAGTTGCCCGGTCTCGCCGTGGCGGATCGCTTCGCGCACCGGTGCGGTGTCGCTGGCCACGATGGCGCAGCCTGCGCTCATGGCTTCGAGCAGGCTCCAGCTGAGCACAAAGGGGTAGGTCAGGTACACATGCACGGTGGACACCTGCAGCACGCGCATGAAGTCGGCGTAAGGCACTTTGCCCACAAAGTGCACGCGTGACAGGTCCAGTGCGCCTTTGACTTCGTTCAAAAAAATCTCGCGCCATGTTTGGGCTTGGCCATCGGGGCCCGGCGGCGGTGCAGCGCCGTAGCTAACCTCGTTGCCACCAATGATGACCACGCGGGCTTGGGGGCGGGCTTTCAAAATGGCGGGCAGCGCCCGCATGAACTGGTGGTAGCCGCGGTAGGGCTCCAGGTTGCGGTTGATGAAGGTGATGACTTCGTCGCTCTGGCTCATCTGCACAAGGCCTTGCGTGGTTTGCACGCGGATGCTGGCATGGGCATCTGGCTTGATCTGATCTGTGCGGATGCCGTCGTGGATGACGGCGATGCGCGAGGCAAACGGTTCGGGGAACAAGGACGCCTGCCAGTGCGTGGGCGCGATGCCTGCATGCGCACGCGGAAAGTGCAGCTCGTAGTTGGCATTTTTCATCTGCAGGCGGCAGGCATGGTCGGCTTGGGGCTTGCCAAATTCCGGGTCAAAGCCGGTGTCTGCGCCGTCGGCTTGGTGAAAAAATTCGCAGTAAATGCCCAGCCGGGCTTGGGGCCAGACTTGCTGCAAAAACAGGCTTTCGCCCCAGCCGGGGTGGGCCACGATCACGTCGGGCACAAAACCTTGTTCCCGCAGTTGGGTGGCCGCTTGCCAGGCGGCTTCGCCGCGCAGGGTTTTGACTTCCAGATCGGCCAGCCAGCGCTGTGTGCCTTGGCCGGGGCGGCCCGCGACGGCATAACGCACCAGTTCCACGCCGGGCATGCTGGGGACGGCGTTGATGTGCAGGGCCACCACGCGGTGCCCTTGCCGCGCCATGGCGGGGGCCAAGTGCTTGAATTGGCCGGGAAAGTTTTGGTGGACGAAAAGGATGTTCATGGTGCCTCGTCTGGGGGCTGAATCATCGCATATCCAACGGGTGTCAGGGCGGTGTGATGCCGCCCCGGTAAAATGGTTGTTGAACCGATTTACCCCGCTATGAAGGAATAAAGAACATGAGCATCCAAACCGTAGGCATCATTGGTGCAGGCACCATGGGCAATGGCATTGCACAGGCGTGCGCCGTCTCGGGCATCTACGTTGTGATGGTCGATATTTCTGACGCAGCCGTGGCCAAGGGTGTGGCCACCGTCGCCAGCAGCCTGGACCGCTTGGTC
>CAYRBW010000236.1:0-3488 GCA_964422575.1 uncultured Limnohabitans sp. | reverse complement strand
GCTTTGGCCAGCAGGTGTTGCGTGACCAATCGGGCGGCATGTTCGTCGTGTCTGAAACCGCCATCAAATACCACTCACCTGCCCGCTTGGACGACACCCTGATCGTGACCGCCGAGCTGCAAACCGGCGGCAAAGCCAACCTCACCATTGCCCAACGCGCCTACCTGCGCACGTCGGGCCAAGACGACCGACTGCTGGCCGAAGGCACCATCCGCCTGGGCTGGGTCAACAGCACCACACTGAAACCGGGCCGTATTCCGGCCCCTGTTCTGGAAGCCCTGAAATGAACCAAGACATGTCCATCGTCTCGCTGCTCCTGCACGCCAGTTTTGTCGTGCAACTGGTGGTCCTCATTTTGCTCAGCATTTCGGTGGCCAGCTGGGCTGCGATTGTCCGCAAGCTCACGGCCATCAAGCGCATCAAAAATCTGAACGAAGAATTTGAACGCGTCTTCTGGTCCGGCACCAGCCTGAACGAGCTGTTCAACGCGGCCAGTCAGAACGCCAAACTGTCGGGTCCGATGGAGCGCATTTTTGCCAGCGGCATGCGCGAATACCAAAAACTGCGCGAACGCCACATCAGCGAGGCAGGCACCCTGCTCGACGGCGCACGCCGCGCCATGCGAGCCAGCTTTCAGCGCGAAATGGACGTGGCCGAATCGCAACTGGCTTTCCTGGCTTCGGTCGGCTCCATCTCACCCTATGTGGGCTTGTTTGGTACGGTGTGGGGCATCATGCACGCCTTCACCGGCCTGGCCAGCTTGCAGCAAGTGACCCTGGCCACGGTAGCCCCCGGCATTGCCGAAGCCGTGGTGGCCACTGCCATTGGCCTGTTTGCCGCGATACCCGCCGTGCTCGCCTACAACCGCTTCTCCCACGACGTGGACCGCATCGCCATCAAATTGGAAACCTTCATCGAAGAGTTCTCCAACATCTTGCAGCGCAGCCTGGGTGGGGCCAACAGTTCGGCCTCGGGCCACTGAAAGGAACACCATGCCCGCTGTGTCATCCCGGGGCCGTGGTCGGCGCACCATTGCCGAAATCAATATGGTGCCCTTCATCGACGTGATGTTGGTGCTGCTGATCATCTTCATGGTGACTGCCCCCATGATCACGCCCAGCGTGGTCGACCTGCCCAGCGTGGGCAAAGCGGCCAAACAACCGGACAAAGTCATTCAAATCGTGATCCAGAAAGACGAACACCTGGAACTGGTGAGCGAAGGCAAAACCGACAGCGCCACCCTGACCAATGTGGCCGCCAGCGTCAAAGGCTTGGTGAATGACAGCGACAACACCGCCGTAGTCATCAGCGCTGACCGAACCGTGAAATACGAAATCGTGGTCAAGGTCATGGACAGCCTGCAACGGGCAGGTATAGCACGCGTGGGTTTGTCGGTTCAGCTGGCCCCTTGAGGATTTGGGTTTGAACGCCAAGGCCGCACCGCACCTCGAATTTGCACCGCCCCCTCAACCGGGTGCAGGCACAGCCTGGCTGGCAGCAGGTCTGGTGCACGCGCTGCTCTTCCTGGCATTGGGCTTGGCCACCGCCTGGAAAACCCAAACCCAAACCGTGCAAGCCGAAGCCGAACTGTGGTCGGCTACGCCCCAAGCCGCCGCGCCGCGCCTGCAAGAGCCCACGCCTGAGCCGCAGCCGGAACCGGCACCGGAGCCCAAACCCCAAGCCAACCCACCGCCGCCGCCTGCGCCCGACCCGCAAGTGGCACATCGCGACGCCCAGATCGCGCTCGACAAGAAAAAGCAACAAGACAAGAAAAAAGAAGCCGAGAAAGAAAAGGCTGAACTCAAACGCAAAGAACGCGAGAAAGAAGACAAAGCCAAGGACAAAGCAGCCAAAGAGAAAAAAGCCACCGAAAAAGCCAACGCCGAGAAAGCCGATGCCGCCCGAGTGGACGCCCTGCGCAAAGAAAACCTCAAACGCATGCAAGGCATGGCAGGTGCTTCGGGCGGCGAAAATGCCACAGGCACCGCGCTCAAATCAGCAGGCCCCTCGGCCAGCTATGGGGGCCGCCTGGTGGGACGCATCAAACCCAACATCACCTACCCCGGTGATGTGGTCGGCAACCCACGGGCCGAGGTCGAAGTCAAGGTCGCACCGGACGGCACCGTCTTGAGCCGCCGCATTGTGCAAACCAGTGGCAACAAAGCCTGGGACGACGCCGTGCTGCGCGCGATTGACAAGACCGAAATTTTGCCCAAAGACACCGATGGACGTGTGCCACCAGTGATCGTGCTGGAGTTCAGGCCGCTGGACTGAGCGAGTTTGCGACGTGCGAACTTACAAATCCACCACCACATTGCCCACGGTCTGCCCTGCCTCAACCGTTTGATGCGCCTGGGCAATCTGATTGAGGGTAAATCGGGCACCGATGCTGTGCTGCAACTGCTGTTGCGCCAGCATGGCCGACAGTCGGGCCAGGGCTTTTTGACGGTCGGCGGGGTCAGGTCGTAAACCAGAAAGAACTTCACACCCATGGATCGGAGGAGCCGGGACCGAAATGGCAAGGACACGTCCAGCGCGTTCGAGCCGTAGCAGACCACCTGGCCGCGCGAGGCCAAAGCGCCCTCGACCGCCCATCAGGCGGTGGTCGAGAAATCCAGGTCAATGATCACTCATGGGGTGCATCTCCTGAGTGGCCGTGGCATGGGCCTGAGAGGGTCTGGATCAGTCGTAAACAATCCGTGCCTGCCCCTGATCGGCTTGCGCCATCCAGCTGGCCAAGGCGGCATCGGTGGGGAAAAACTTGGCGGCTTCGCCCAGCGCCAGCTCGGCTCGCGCGGCAAGGTCTGCGTTGCGCCGTTCCAGCACCAGACGCACGGGCAAGCCGCGCACCAGATCGCCTTGTTCGGTTTGTTCGCGTTGCGCCGGGAACTCGCGCACCAGGCGGGCAATGTCGGGCGCACGGCCATTGACGGCCACGCGCAGGTATTTGCCATAACGGCAGCGGGCCGCGCCCAGGTCCATGATCTGCTCGATTTTGAGGCGGAAACCACCCGAAAAACGGTCGACCTGCATCTTGGCCGTGACGATGATGAGTTCGTCGTCTTTGAGCAAATGCTTGGCCGAGTTGATCAGTGCCTCGTCGGCGGTGGCTTCCATCACGCCCGATTTGTCGTCGAGCTTAAAGATGGCCACTTTGCCGCGTTGGCCGTTGATTATGCGCAGGTCGCCCACGATGCCAGCCAGCACCATGGGCTCACGGCTGTCGATCAGCTCGTCGATCTTGCGGCGCGCAAACTGACGCACTTCGCGCTCTACCGCATCAAATAAATGGCCTGACAGAAAAAAGCCCACCGCGGTTTTTTCAAACAGCAAGCGCTCCTTGATGCCCCAAGGCATGACCTCCACCAAATCGGGTTCTTGCGTGCTGGAGCAATGCGAGTCGTCGCCCAACATGACAAAAAAGCCGCCCTGGTTGGCGTTGGCGTTGGCGTTGGTGGCGGTGGAAAACTCAAACGCCCGGTCGATGC
>CAYRBW010000235.1:0-3493 GCA_964422575.1 uncultured Limnohabitans sp. | reverse complement strand
GCCACTTGTGTGGCGTCCAGGCTGGCCACGGCCGCTGCTGTCAGGCTGGCCACGGCTGTGGGGGTCAGGCCGCTGATCGATGCAGGGCTCAGGGTGTCCACTTGTGCTGGTGTCAAGGCTGCTGCTGCTGCGGGCGTGATCACAGCACCCCCTTGGATATCTGCAAGTGCCACTTGTTGTGCAGGGCTCAGGTCAGCCTGTACCGCCGCCAATTGTGCGGGGCTCAGTTGCGCCAACACGGTACTCGACAGTGTGGCCGTTTGTGCCGGTGTCAGGGCCGCCAGTTGCGTTGCGCTCAAAGCGGTGACTTGCGCAGCGTCCAAGCTGGCCACGACCGCTGGCGTCAGGCCGGCCACCGCTGTAGGTGTCAAGCTGGCCACGGCGGTGGGGGTCAATGCCTCCACTTGGATCACGCTCAGGGCACCGGCCTGTGCGGCCGTCATTTGCGCCGCTTGGGCTGCGGTGATTGCGGCCACTTGGGTGGCGCTCAAGACAATGATTTGTGCACCGCTGAGCAGGCTAAGGTCAGCCGCAGCGATTTGGTTGGTGGTCATCTTGGCCAGCAACTCATTGGGCAGGCTGGTGACAACTGCTGCGCTCAAGCCATCGATAAAGGCTGGCGCGAGTGCCGCAAATTTTGACTCAGTCACCAGATCCAGGTCATCCGCACCGACCTGCTGGCCTTGCGCCAAAGTCAGGGTGGCGAGCTTGGCTGTGTTGGCATCGTCGTTGATGTAAGCTGCTACAGCGTTGGCGTCGGCATTGCTGAAGTCGTAGGCCAAGAAAGGGGTCTTGGTGGCGCTATCAAAGCCGATCACACCAGTCAGGGCAACATTCAGATCAGCGGCCAGGGCCGTGCGTGCGTTTTGGGTGAGCACGGCACCGTCGGCAAAAATCAGTTTGTCACGACCCAATGCGACTGCACCGTTGGCCACGGTCACCGTCTCGGTGAGCCCGTTGATGTCGCGGGTGAACTGGATCGCACCGGAAACTGCAGACAGGCTCTTGCTGTAGTCCGCCCAGTTGCCTGTCAAAAAGATCTGGTCTTCGCCTGCAAACAAGTTGCGCGCATCGACCTTGGCACCAGCCTTGACATAGACCTTGTCGACCTGACCCGTACCGGTCGTCACCAGGGTTTGGGTGGTTTGTGCCATGGCAAAGGTGGCGCCTGTGGTGGTGCTGGTCGTTGATGCAAAGGCGCGCATGGTGTTGCCTGCAGGTGTGGCGGGCGCGTAGCTGGTGCTTTGCTCGCTGGTGTTGACGCCAGCAACGGCAGAGATGGCCGCACTCAGGCTGATGTCCAGTGCGGCTTTGACCTGCTGTGTGCCCACGGAACCGTCCGCAAAAATCAGTTTGTCGCGGCCTAATGCGACGCTGCCGTTGGCGACGGTGACTTTTTCGGTCAGTCCGCTGACGCTATTTGTGTAGCTGAACACAATGGCACCCGAGACCGTGCTGATGTCTTTGGTGTATTGGTCCCAACGGTAATTGAACACGATCACATCGGTGCCACCAAAGAGATTACGCGCATCCAGGTCGACCCCCGGTGCAGCCCAGATGGTATTGATGGTGTTGCTGCCAGAGGCAATGACTTGCTCATCGGTCAAGGTGTACTCACTGCCGGGTGTGCGCAGATCCAGCAAATCAGAAAAAGTGCCGCTGATGAAGTAACGAAGAATGGTGGACATGATGTGTTCCTTTTAAATATTCGGTCTAGGTTTTATGGGTGATGAAAATCAGGCAGCGATGACCATGCCGGTCTGCGACCAGTTGTTGGAGATGGCGTTTACCAACAGGTTCGGATCGAGGAATCCTGTCGGCAAGGTGATGCCACTGGCGATCTCAAAGAACACATAATAAGCGCCTCCGTTTTCGGCATCTGTGGCACCAACCGACAGATTGAACGGATCAGCGACAGAGCCCACACCGCCCGCAAACGTGTTGGAATTGATGGAAGCTTGTGGGTTGGCAATCGAGTGATCTTGGTTGTCCACATAGAACAGGTCATTGGCACCAAAGTTCTTGAACAGCATGTGGCCTGCACCATAAAACTCGGTGTTCAATTCGTCGTAAAGATAGTGACCTTTGACCACAGCTGCAAAATCGCCAGAGCCGACATCGATATTTACTGGAGTGGCAATGGTTGGTGAACCGATGCCAGTGGCATCGAACCATTTGAGCGAGTTTTCAAGAGCACCCGTGGTGGTGTTCATGACTCGGGCTTGTGCAGCATTTGCAAAACCTACGCCCGGTGTGACGGTGCTGAAGTTCACGTCGGTGAAGGCCGTGTTGCCTTGACCCGTTGTACTGCCCAAAAATGCGCCAGTGTCGATGCTCAGGCGGTAATTGGCCGCCAAGTCAAGGTCAAAGCCAGGATCGATGATGATCTTGGTATTGGCACCCGTGCCAACAATGGTGACCTTGCTGGTGTCGTTGACGTTGATGGTCTGAGTGTGATTGGTGTTTTCACCCTGGAACCCGGTGCCACCCAAGTCAGTCAGGGTGATGACTTTGCCGCTGACGGCAGTGACCGTTTCGCCAACGCTCAGAACGATTTTGGAGCGAGCATCCAGGTTGGTGACATCGCCCAGTGTGGTGTTCAGTGCAGGTGAAAAGTGGTTGCGAATGGCCAGCAGTTCTGTATGGGTCACAGGAGTGCCGTCATTGTTCAGTGTGGCCAGATGGCCCAAGAAGGCCGCTTGGTTGGTGTCGGTGACAAAGCTGCTGCCCAACAGCGTGTTGAGTTGCGCGTTGGTCGGTGTGGTGGTGGCGCCCGAATAACCAGTCACCACGCTGATGGCAGTGGCCAAGGTCTGGATTTCGGTCAACTGGTCTGCATCCACTGCAGCCTTGACGTCGAGCACGTCACCCAGCAAATCGGCTTTGGCACTGCTGTCAATGCCTGTGATACCCATGGCGCTGTATTCGGTCTGGCTGGGTTTGCTGGCGTTGTTGTCTGTGGCGTCTGCCAGGGCACTGATCTTGCTAATGGCGGCCGCAATCGATGCGAGGTTACTGGCACCGACATTGGCGTCAACCGCCTCGTTGAACATGTTGGCTTGGGTCTGCGTGGTGATGTCCGAGAGGGCCAAATGCGTAGCACCGTTGATCTGGGACAGGGTGAGTGGCACGCTCAGGTTGTCAAGCAGGCCGGCTGTGTTGAGCGCGTTGAGCTGAGTACTCGTCAGGACTAAGGCCTGGTTCGCGTCAATGCTGCCCAGTGCGGACACACTCAGGCTGGCCACGGCTGTAAGTGCTGCCACTTGAGTGGGACTCAGGGCGTCTACTTGCGCTGCGTCCAGGCTGGCGACTGCTGTAGCCGTCAAGCTAGCCACGGCTGTAGGCGCCAGGGCCGCCACTTGGGTGGCGTCCAGGGCATCGATTTGCGCGGCTGTGACTTGTGCTGCTTGGGTGGCGGTGATCGCGGCCACTTGCGTAGCGTCCAGGCTGGCCACGGCCGCTGCTGTCAGGCTGGCCACGGCGGTGGGGGTCA
>CAYRBW010000234.1:0-3524 GCA_964422575.1 uncultured Limnohabitans sp. | reverse complement strand
CGCAGCGGGACTTGCACCCGCAGGTGTGCGCCCATGCTGGGCGCACCATGAAAAAAACCCACCGTGTTGCCACGGTGGGTTTTTGGTCTTTTAACTCTCAACTGGCTTGCGCCAGCGTTAAATTAGAAAGTGTGGCGAACGCCCACAGCGAGTGTGTCGTGCTTGGTTGCAGTAGCAGCCTTGTTCTTGCCCTGACCCATCAAAGCGTAAGCGGTTGTACGCTTGCTCAGGCTGTAGTTGGCGCCAAGTTGGTAGCCGCTTGTCTTGACAG
This sequence comes from uncultured Limnohabitans sp., assembly GCA_964422575.1. Taxonomy (GTDB): domain Bacteria; phylum Pseudomonadota; class Gammaproteobacteria; order Burkholderiales; family Burkholderiaceae_C; genus Limnohabitans_A. The sequence goes on along the minus strand of CAYRBW010000234.1, from coordinate 3,253 downwards.
AAGCTGCGCCGCTGTCGATGTACTTGCCATTGCTGACCGTACCGTTCAAAGTCACAGCGCCCATAGGAGCAGACAAACCGAAGTTATTGGTGGTCACTTTGCCTGCGTCAGCTGCGGAACCAGCCTTGGCCGTTGTGTTCACAGCCATGACTTTTACAACACCCAGATCGTAAGAAGCGCCGATGCTGGTGGCTTTGCGAGTGGCCAATGCGTTGCTCAGAGCGGCAGCTGCTGCTTCGCCAGGCGCAGTGTAAGACAAGGCTGTCAATTTAATGGACTCAACAGCAGCTTTCACAGTCAAAGGACCGTTGGCGTAGCTCAGACCCAAAGCAGTGGTGTTGCCTGCATTGCCGGTCACGGTTGAAGTTTGAGGAACTTCAGCGTGGCCCAATTCAACAGCTGCTGAGAAGCCGCTGAAAGTAGGTGTTGTGTACACGATGGCATTGGATTGACGCACAGTCGATGTGCCGCCGCCCAACCAGCCAGCTGCAGTGGCGTTGTCGTTGGCGTCAAATGCACCTTGGACGTTGTGGATCTGGGTGTACTGACGACCCAAGTTCACAGTACCAAAACCACCGCTCAGGCCCGCGAAGGACTGACGGTTTTTCATGCTTGTAGCTTCTTCATCAGGAGCAACGGAGTACTCCATCACGAAGTTGGCAGTCAAGCCACCGCCCAAGTCTTCAGTGCCCTTGAAACCAAAGCGGCTGCCGCTCAGGATGGAAGTCAAACCAGTGACTTTAGAAGCATTAGCACCGGCAGTTTTCTTGTCTGTGTTGTAGCCCATGTCAACAACACCATACAAAGTCACGGTGGATTGAGCGAAAGCGGAAGCGGAAGCGGAAGCGGCAGCAACAGCAGCCAGAGCAATCAGAGTTTTTTTCATTGAGAGTTCTCCAAAGTTTAAAAAAGAGCTTGGGGTCTGTGGGGTGAGGATCACCTGTCTAAACACTAAGCCAACCTCCAATTTCGGAAGGTTGAGCGTATTGCACCAGAGCAGACGGCCTTTTCCAAGAATTTGGTGGAATAAAGGGCTTTTCCGTTGCATCAATGCAACAAGTTGATCGTGTCATTTTGCAATTGAATTAATTTATTCACATTTTTATCAATCATTTCAACAACTTCCAAGACTTCTCCAAAGCAACGTATGAACAGTGTTAGGCCTCTCTTCAACGTCTTTGACGCGATCAGGGCCTCGCGCACAGCATTGATGACTTTGACTTGTCGCATGGGGTTCACCCCGGACTATTGTTAAGCTTCACGTATATGAACATGCATGCTTTGATTTTGGCCACCGACAGTGCCCTGCGCACGCTGTGGGCCGAGCCTCGCGCCAGTCGCCCTGTGCCGCAAGCCCAGGCCATGGGCACCGAGATGACGGACACCGAGCGCCGAGAAGCAGCCGCCTTGATGCGGGTGAACCATGTGGGTGAAGTGTGTGCCCAAGCGCTTTACACCGGACAGGCGCTGGCTTGCCAAAACCCGGCACTGCGCGCCCAGTTGGCCGAGGCCAGTCGCGAAGAAACAGACCATCTGGCTTGGACCAAACAACGGCTGGATGAGCTGAATGACCGCCCCTCACTCTTGAATCCGCTTTGGTATGCCGGTGCGTTTGCTATTGGTTACGCTGCAGGCAAGCTGGGCGGCGATGCCGTGAGTCTGGGCTTTGTGGTGGAGACCGAGCGCCAAGTAGAGGCCCATCTGCAAAGCCACATGGACCGCCTGCCGCGTGCCGACAGCGCTTCACGTGCCATCGTGGCCCAAATGAAAGCCGATGAAATTGCCCATGCTCAGATGGCGCAAAAGGCAGGTGCGGTGGAACTGCCCACCCCGGTCAAGGCGTTGATGCAGGCAGCCGCCAAGATCATGACAACGGTGGCGCACCGGGTGTGAGGGTGACGGCCTTCTGGGCAGCGGAGATCGCCCTTGGCCCAAAGGCACGACACAAAACCTGAACCCCGGCGTATCTTTTCTACGGTACGTCAGGCCGGCACTTCCACCAACTCAAAACTGGTCGTGATTTCAGCCGTTTTGCCCAGCATGATGCTGGCCGAGCAGTATTTGTCATGACTCATGGCGATGGCACGTTCCACGGCACTGGCAGGCACGCCCTTGGCGCTGACTATGAAGTGCATGTTGATGTGGGTGAAGACTTTGGGGTCGACCTCGGCGCGTTCGCTGGTGATTTTGACGCTGCAGCCGCGCACATCGTGACGGCCACGTTTGAGGATGAGTACCACGTCATACGCCGTGCAACCGCCTGTACCAGCCAATAACATTTCCATGGGGCGGGGTGCCAGGTTTTGCCCGCCGTTTTCAGGTTTGGCGGCATCGGGGGCGCCGTCCATGGCCACCACGTGGCCTGAGCCGGTTTCGGCCAAAAAACCCATGCCCGAGCGGGTGCCAGCAGCGCCGGTCCAGGTGACTGTGCATTCCATGGTGGTGTCCTTGATGTTGGCCCGGGGGCGGGCTTTGTGAATTTAGAAAATACTGATGGTACCCAAAGCGGGATGCATCACGCTCAGCAACTGGGTCATGCGGTACGCCGCTTGATGCGGCTCTGACCACGCATGGAATCCGGTCTGGGATGGTCAATCATGGGCGAACCATTTCTGGTTTTTGGCAATTTTTTACATTTGATTTACGCAACTTGCTGCATCGCAACAAAATCTCCATTACAATTTTGAACAGTCGTGCTTTTTTGCACACACCTGTTGTCTCCTCCACCCTCTGAAAAGGTGGATTTGCCCCCAACCGCAAGGCTGGGGGCATTTTTTTGGGGATTTTGAGGGTCTTCATCCAGCTCAGTGTTGAGGGTCTTCTGATCCACGTGCCCCCATCGCGCCATCGTGCATGCAGGCTATGATCAAAACAAAGTCTGCCCTTCTGCGCAGGCCAGCCACACAGCTTCACATGACCACAGCCCGACTCAAACCCGCCGATTATCTGATCAAAATTTTGAATGCCCGCGTCTATGACGTGGCCACCGAATCGGCACTGGAACCCGCCCAGAACCTGTCTCGTCGCCTGAACAACAAAGTACTGCTCAAGCGCGAAGACCAGCAGCCCGTACACAGCTTCAAGCTGCGTGGGGCCTATAACAAGATGGCGCATCTGACGCCTGAGCAGCTCAAAAAAGGCGTGATCTGCGCCTCGGCAGGCAACCATGCGCAAGGTGTTGCACTCAGCGCCAGTCGCTTGGGCACGCGCGCCGTGATCGTGATGCCCACCACCACGCCTGCCGTCAAGATCG
>CAYRBW010000233.1:0-3530 GCA_964422575.1 uncultured Limnohabitans sp. | reverse complement strand
AGTCCTGGTTGAGCTTGCCCTCGCGGGTCAAAATGTGCAGTTGTTTGAGCAACTCGACCGACTGGCCGGGACGCACTTCGGGCGGCAGCTGCGATGCGGCGTTGTCAGTGGCAGTGTGCTTTTTCATGGGCTAGGACCCACACCCAACTTTGTCCAGCCCTCAGCCCCCAGTTTTTCCAGGGTCTCGATGTTGGTTTCGTAAATCATTTCGGCTTCAGGGAAAGCCTCGACCGCTCGGTCAATGCTGGCCTCACGGATCAAGTGCAGCGTGGGGTAAGGCGAGCGGTTGGTGAAATTGCTGATGTCATCCGGCTCGGTGTCGGCAAACTGAAACTCGGGGTGAAAGCTGGCCACCTGAAACTCGCCCTCCATGTCCAGCTCTTGCAGCACGGCATCGGCTTCGTCCAGAAAGTCGTTGAACTCCAAAAAGTCACGCAACATCTGCGGAATGATCAGCAGCACCGTCTCACGCTCTTCGGCGGGCGTTGCGGCCAGCACTTGCAGCTGTTCGATCAGCTCATCCCGCAAGCCTTCCAAACCCTTGGCCTGGCTGACAAAGTAATGGATTTGGCCCTTCACATGTGGGGCTTTGGCAAAGGGGCACAGGTTCAAGCCAATCACAGCGCGTTCGAGCCAGCGCACGGTGTCGGCGATTTCGGGGGTATACAGGTCGGTCATGGGGAAGATTGTGCCTGCGCCGTTGGTCGTTGCAATTCACGCCCAGCCATCCACGCCAGAACAGCCCCCACCGCACAACACCCCACGGTGACCAGCGGCGTGAGCTGCCAGCCACCCGCATGCGCGGCCACAGCTGCCACCACAGGCGGCCCCACAAACTGACCCAGCGCCGACAGCTGCTGCACCCAGCCCACGGTGGTGGCCACCTGTTGATCACCCGGAGCCAAGCGCACCGCCAGGCTGAACAGTGTGCCCGGCACGAGTCCGCCCACAGCGGAAAAGACCAGCACCCCGGCATAACGCAACCAAGGCTGGCCAGCGGTGAACGCCGCAAAAGCCACGGTGCTGCCCAGCGCCATGGCCGCAAAACCCAGCGTGATCAACTGCGCAGGTGCCCAGCCTCTTTGCAGCAGTCGGCCCGAAGCCAGATTGCCCAACGTGTTGACCGCCGCCGCCAGCGCCGTGAGGCCGCCCAAGGTAGCGCCTGAGACGCCCGCCGCCGCATAAATGGAGGGCAAAAAACCCACCACCGCCAGCCACTGGCCGGAGTACATGGCAAACGTCAGCGCCACCAGCCAGGGCCCTCGCGCCGACAAAGTCTGGTGCAGGCGCTGGCCGACGGTGGTTTTTGCACTCTCAACTAGCACGGGCTCGGGGTCAGACGGCACGGCACGCGCCAGCCACAGCGCCATGCCCAAGGAAATGAGTGCCAACAAGCCCCACCAACGCGGCCAGCCCCAAGCCGGGATGAACAGCGGCCCGACCAGCAAAGCCAGCGCCGTGCCCGTGGGCATGTAAGCGCCCCACACGCCCAGCATGCCGCTCAGATTTTGGGCGGGCACCAGCCGTCTGATCAAGGACGGTGCAGGCAAGGCCACCAGCAAAAAGCCCAGTCCTTCAGTGGCCCGCAGCGCCAGCAAGACCCTGGGGGATGTGGTCAGGCCACCGGCCGCACTGGCCAGCGCCAGTAGGCACAAACCGCACAACATGCTGCGCTTAAGGCCCATGCCATCTGCCAGCAAGCCCATGAACACCGCCAGCAACAAACCCGCCAGCTGCACCATGGACAGCATGAAACCCGATTGCACCAGCGACAAGCCCAGATCGGCCTGCAAGGCAGGCAGTGCAGGGGGCAGCTTGCCGACTTGCAAAGCGGCGACCACGCCCGCCAGCACCACCAGCCAAGCCACGCGCTCAGGGCGGACAGTGCTCACAACACCTTGCGCCCCGTCAGGCGTTCGTGTTCGCGCAGGGCAAAGCGGTCGGTCATGCCGGCGATGTAGTCGGCCACCGAGCGGTGCAGGTCGTCGTTGGTGGCGAAGTCGGTGGGCATTTCCGCAGGTTGACTCAGGTAAGCGGCGAACAATTCGCGCACAGCGTCTTTGGCGCGGCCGGTGGTGTCCATCACTTGCGGGTGACGGTACAGGCTGGCAAACAAAAACTTTTTCAGTTCCGCCGTGCGGGCTTTCATCTCGGGGCTGAACCCCACCAGGGGCCCGGCCAAACGTGCCTGGTCTGCGCTGCTCACACCCGCTCGCGCCACGGCCTGGCGGGTGGTGTCGATCACGTCATAGACCTGATCGCTCAGCATGCGGCGGATGGTTTCATAGAGCAGGCGGCGTGGTTTTTGCGCCAGCGCAGGGTGCTCTCCCAGCGCTTGCTGGTGGTAATGCGCAAACAGCTCTACCCCCTGCAATTGCTCGGTGCAGATCAGGCCCGAACGCACGCCATCGTCAATGTCGTGCGCGTTGTAGGCGATCGCATCGGCCAGATTGCACAGCTGCGCTTCCAGGCTGGGTTGGGTGCGGTCGATGAAGCGCCGCCCCACGCCACCCGGCTCGAGCCTTTCCAGGTGTTCGGCATTGACGCGTGAGCAGTGCTTGAGCACCCCTTCGCGGGTTTCAAAGCTCAGGTTCAGTCCGTCAAATGCGGGGTACCGTTCTTCGAGTTGGTCGACCACACGCAGGCTTTGCAGGTTGTGCTCAAAGCCGCCGCGCTCGGTCATGCATTCGTCCAGCGCGTCTTGCCCGGCGTGGCCAAAGGGCGTGTGCCCCAAGTCGTGGGCGAGCGCCACGGCTTCGACCAAATCTTCGTTGAGCCCCAACGCCCGCGCAATCGAGCGGCCCAGCTGCGCGACTTCCAGCGAATGCGTCAGGCGCGTGCGGAACAAATCGCCTTCGTGGTTCAGAAAGACTTGCGTTTTGTAAACCAACCGCCGAAACGCGGTGGAATGCACGATGCGGTCGCGGTCGCGCTGGAAGGCATTACGCGTGGGCGCAGCGGGTTCGGCAAAGCGGCGTCCCCGGGTTTGGGCCGGGTCGCAGGCCAGGGCCGACAAAGTGCCGCTGGCCTGCACGGGAAAATCGGACAGGTCAGCAGACAGCAACATGGGCAGGACCAATCAGGCGCAGCAGGCGTTGATCACGTCACGCACCATGGCGTCGGGCGCACCGCAGACGGTGGCTTTGCCAGGCCCGTCGATCACCACAAACTGGATGTCGCCGCCCACGGCCTTTTTATCCAGACGCATGTGTTCGATGTAATGGCCCGCGTTGTCGGTCGCGTCAATCACAGGGCCGCGCACCGGCAAGCCTGCGCGTTCAATCAAAGTACGCAGGCGCGCCACAAAAGCGGCATTCACCTTGCCCAGACGCTTCGACAGCTCAGCTGCCATGACCATACCGCAGCCCACAGCCTCGCCGTGCAACCAGACGCCAAAGCCCAGACCCGCCTCCATGGCGTGGCCAAAGGTGTGGCCAAAATTCAGGATGGCACGCAGGCCCGCTTCGCGTTCGTCTTGCCCGACCACCCAGGCCTTGATCTCGCAGCTGCGCTTCACCGCATGCGCCAGC
>CAYRBW010000232.1:0-3554 GCA_964422575.1 uncultured Limnohabitans sp. | reverse complement strand
GAACCGCATCTTGTCTGAGAACACCGGGCAGCCTCTGTCTAAGATCGAACTTGATACCGAGCGCGACTATTACCTGTCTGCTGATGAGGCCAAAGACTACGGTTTGGTGGACGAAGTCATCTCCAAACGCGCTTGAGGGATGCCGGCTTTCCGGCACCTTGGCTGACGGCGTTGACCTCCAAAGGGTGAACGCCGTTTTTCTTTCGTTATCATTGACGAATTCCGGATTCCGAGGCGACATTTATGGCCGATAAAAAAGGCTCGACCACTGAGAAAAACCTGTTCTGCTCTTTCTGCGGCAAAAGCCAGCACGAGGTCAAAAAGCTGATCGCAGGTCCGTCGGTGTTCATTTGTGACGAATGCATTGACTTGTGCAACGACATCGTGCGCGATGAACTTGCCACCACCACCGTGGCCGAAGGCGGCAAAGAGGGCTTACCAACCCCGCTGGACATCAAGACCAACCTTGACCACTACGTCATTGGTCAAGAAAAGGCCAAGCGCAGTCTGGCGGTGGCGGTGTACAACCATTACAAACGCCTCAAGCACAAAGAGACGGCCAAGAAAGACGAAGTCGAGCTGGCCAAGAGCAACATCTTGCTGATCGGCCCCACCGGCTCTGGTAAGACCTTGCTGGCTCAGACCATGGCGCGCATGTTGGATGTACCTTTTGTGATGGCCGACGCCACCACACTGACCGAAGCCGGTTATGTGGGCGAAGATGTCGAGAACATTGTGGCCAAGCTGCTGCAGACCTGCAATTACGATGTGGAGCGCGCCCAACGTGGCATCGTGTACATCGACGAAATCGACAAGATCACCCGCAAGTCGGACAACCCCTCCATCACGCGTGATGTATCGGGCGAGGGCGTTCAGCAGGCCTTGCTCAAGCTGGTCGAAGGCACCATGGCCAGCGTGCCCCCACAAGGTGGCCGCAAGCACCCTAATCAAGATTTCTTGCAGATCGACACGACCAACATCTTGTTCATTTGTGGTGGTGCTTTTGCGGGCCTTGAAAAAGTCATCGAAAACCGTACGGAGTCCGGCGGTATTGGCTTTGGTGCGACGGTCAAGAGCAAGAAACAGCGCTCACTCACTGACGTGTTCAATGAGGTCGAGCCTGAAGACCTGATCAAGTTTGGCTTGATCCCCGAGTTGGTAGGCCGTCTGCCGGTGGTCGCCACTTTGGCCGAGCTGACCGAAGAGGCCTTGGTGCAGATCTTGACCGAGCCCAAAAATGCCATCGTTAAGCAGTTCACTAAACTGCTGGGCATGGAAGGCGTTGAGCTCGAAGTGCGACCCAATGCCCTGACGGCCATGGCCCGCAAGGCCCTGGCTCGTAAAACCGGTGCCCGCGGCCTGCGCTCCATCATGGAGCAGGCACTGATCGACACCATGTTTGAATTGCCCAATCAGGTGAACGTCGCAAAAGTGGTGGTGGACGAGTCCGTCATTGATGACAACAAGCCACCGCTGCTGGTTTACCGCGAGTCGGCCAAACAGGCCTGACCCACATGTGCCGCCCATCATGGATACCCTTTTGCTTACAAGGGTTGAAATCGCGGGCGCAGCATCCACGTGTAGCTGAATTGACCTGAGGGACACACCATGTCTGGACACACACCTTTGCCCCCCACCCCGATCGAACTGCCCATGTTGCCTTTGCGCGATGTGGTCGTGTTCCCTCACATGGTGATTCCGTTGTTTGTGGGGCGTCCCAAAAGCATCAAGGCCTTGGAGTCGGCCATGTCTGCCGAGCGCCGCATCATGCTGGTGGCCCAAAAGACCGCCGCCAAAGATGAGCCTGCGATTGATGACATGTTTGATGTGGGCTGTGTTTCGACCATTTTGCAAATGCTCAAACTGCCAGACGGCACTGTCAAAGTACTGGTCGAGGGCCAGCAACGCGCACTGGTGAAGTCGATTGTGGATGGCGAGGTGCATTTCGTGGCCACCGTCACGCCAGTTGAACCAAGAGCAGAACAGTCGGATCCCAGCAGCGAAATTGAAGCCCTGCGACGTGCGGTGATGCAGCAGTTTGACCAGTACGTCAAACTCAACAAAAAAATTCCGCCAGAGATTTTGACCTCAATCTCCAGCATCGACGATGCTGGTCGTTTGGCCGATACCATCGCCGCCCATTTACCGCTCAAGTTGGAGAACAAGCAGCAAGTTCTGGATTTGGCCAGCATCAAGGCCCGGCTTGAGAACCTGTTTGCCCAGCTTGAACACGAAGTCGACATCCTGAATGTGGACAAGCGCATCCGCGGTCGTGTCAAGCGCCAGATGGAGAAAAATCAGCGCGATTTCTACCTGAACGAGCAGGTCAAAGCCATCCAGAAAGAATTGGGCGAAGGCGAAGAGGGCGCTGACATCGAAGAGATCGAAAAGAAGATCAAAATCGCCAAGATGTCAGCCGAAGCACGTAAGAAGGCTGAAGGCGAGCTGAAAAAGCTTAAACTGATGTCGCCCATGTCGGCCGAAGCTTCGGTGGTGCGCAACTACCTTGAGGTGCTGACCGGTTTGCCCTGGAGTAAAAAGACCAAACTCAAGCACGATCTGAGCAACGCCGAAGACGTGTTGAACCAGGACCATTTTGGTTTGGACAAAGTCAAAGATCGCATTTTGGAATACCTTGCTGTCCAGCAACGGGTGGACAAGATCAAGGCCCCCATCTTGTGCTTGGTTGGTCCCCCCGGTGTGGGCAAGACCTCGCTGGGGCAATCCATTGCCAAGGCCACGGGGCGAAAATACGTGCGCATGGCCTTGGGTGGCATGCGTGACGAGGCTGAAATTCGGGGGCACCGCCGCACTTATATCGGGGCTTTGCCCGGCAAAGTGTTGCAGAACTTGAGCAAGGTGGGCACCAAGAACCCATTGTTCTTGTTGGACGAAATCGACAAGTTAGGCATGGATTTTCGGGGCGATCCTTCGAGTGCTTTGCTCGAAGTGTTGGACCCCGAGCAAAACCACACCTTCGGTGACCATTACGTCGAGGTCGACTTTGACCTGAGCGATGTGATGTTTGTGGCCACCTCGAACTCGATGAACATTCCTTCGGCCCTTTTGGACCGCATGGAAGTGATCCGTTTGTCGGGTTACACCGAAGATGAAAAGACCAGCATCGCCATGAAATATTTGCTGCCCAAGCAAATGACCAACAATGGCGTCAAAGCGTCAGAGTTGAATGTGAGCGAAGAAGCTGTTCGTGACATGGTGCGTTACTACACCCGTGAAGCGGGTGTGCGTTCACTTGAGCGTGAGCTGGGCAAAATTTGCCGCAAAGTCGTCAAAGCCTTGCTGCTCAAGCAAATGAAGCCCCAGGTCCAGGTGACCGTCGATAACCTCAATGAATTCTTGGGTGTGCGCAAGTACACTTATGGCCGCGCCGAGCAAAAGAACCAGATTGGCCAAGTGGTGGGATTGGCCTGGACCGAGGTTGGCGGTGATTTGTTGACCATTGAGGCTGCCCTCATGCCTGGCAAAGGTGCCATCACACGCACCGGTTCTTTGGGCGATGTGATGAAAGAGTCGGTCGAAGCGGCACGTACCGT
>CAYRBW010000231.1:0-3556 GCA_964422575.1 uncultured Limnohabitans sp. | reverse complement strand
AGCATACGCTCGACCAAGCCCAACAACTCCTCTTCCTTAAATGGCTTTTGAATGAAGTCCATCGCGCCTTTTTTCATGGTGTTCACCGCCATGGGCACGTCGCCGTGGCCAGTGATGAACACGATGGGCAAGGGCGAACGGCGTTCGATCAGGCGGTCTTGCAACTCCAGACCTGTCATGCCGCCCATGCGGATGTCGGCGATCAGGCAGGCCACTTCACGGGGGTTGTAACGGCTGATGAACGATTCGGCGCTGTCGTAGCAACGTACACGGTAGTCTTTGCCTTCGAGCAACCACTGCAGGGAGTCACGCACCGCTTCGTCATCGTCAACAACGTAAACAGTGCCTTTTTTTGGAATCAAACTCATTCATGTACCCCAGTGGGTTGTTGTGTGGTCAAAGTGGTTTCGACCGGAATCCAGAAGGAGAACCGGCAACCGGTCACCTCGTCGGCATTGTAGAGGTTCTCGGCAGCGATCCGACCCCGGTGCGACTCGATGATGCTGCGGCACAAATTGAGGCCAATACCCATGCCTTCAACCTTGGTCGAGAAAAACGCTTCGTACACGCGCTCAATGTCTTCGGGGGGCAGGCCTCGGCCAGTGTCCGTGACAGAAAACTCCACCACCGACTGCTTGTCAATTTGCTTGGGCACGATGCGCAACTCGACTTGGCGCTGCTCTGGCGAACGGTTGGCATTGTCGATGGACTCGGCGGCGTTTTTAAGCAAGTTGATCAGTACCTGCTCGATCAGAATGGGGTCCACCAGCAATTGCGGCAAACGCGCTGCAATGTGGTACGTCAGCCGAACACGGCGTCTGCGCATCTCGATTTCGGCCAACTCCAGCGCCTCGCTCACCATGGCCGATACATCTGACAGGCTTCGATTGGGCTCACTGCGCTTCACAAAACTGCGGATGCGCAAAATGATTTGTCCGGCGCGCTGGGCTTGGTGGGCCGTTTTTTCCAGTGCCCACAGCAAGTCTTCTTCTTTGATTTGCTGTTTTTTGATGCGCGAAACCATGCCGCTGCAATAGTTGCTGATGGCCGTCAGCGGTTGATTCAATTCATGCGCCACGCTGGATGCCATCTCACCCATGGTGATCAGTCGGCTGGCGGTTTGTGCTCGCTCGGCTTGTTGTGCTGCCAACTCTTCGGCCTGACGGCGTGGTGTGATGTCACTGGCAATCACCATTTGGGCCAAACGGCCATCGGCCCAGTTGATGTAACGCGAACGCACTTCCAGCCACTTGCCCAGTTCGGAGACAAAAATTTCTGCATTTTCGGACGAAGCCCCGGTCAAACTGTCGGTGGGTAAGCCCGCGAGGTCATCCACATCGTCGGAGGCTTTTTCGCCACTGTAGGCACCCGCTTGTTGCACTAAACGCAAATGCCCCTCGGTGTTTTGACCAAACCACAGGCGGTAGAGCTTGTTGGCAAACAGCAGCTCTTCGCTGCCCAAAGGTGCCACCGACACCGAGGCGTCCAGCGCTTCGAGCACGATGGTGAAGCGCTCGTGCGAGCTGGCCAACTGCTCGCGGATGCGGTTGGGCTCTGTGATGTCGGTCATCGATGTCATCCAGCCCGTTTGCTTGCCCGTGGCATCAATCAAGGGCGAGACGTACATCCTGGCATCGAACAACTTGCCGCTTTTTCGCTTGACCCGCACCTGAAAGCCTGCGGATGAATGTTGTCCGCTGATTTCTTCCTCCAAGCGCTTCATCAGCAGTTCCCGGTCCTGGTCGGGCCAGTAAGGGAAGGGGGCTTCTGCACCCACCAGATCCGACTCGCTCCAGCCGGTCATTTGGCAAAACGCGGGGTTGACGTAGGTGATGCGGCCGCGCAAATCCAGTGCGCGCATGCCCGTGACCATGGAGTTTTCCATCGCACGGCGGAAATTGGTCTCGGCTACCAGCGCTTTTTGGGCCTGAATTCGCCTACGGGTGTGCCGCCAGTTGCCAATCAACATCCAGGCGGTCATGACACTCAGCACACTGACCAACCAGAAAAGACCACTGCCCACCAAGCCTTGCGAGGTACGCCAAGCTTGAGCGCGCAAGACCAAGTCGTTGCCCACAGGAGAGACAGGCACTTCGTAATCGTTGCTGGGTGTGTCACTGCCCGGCAGCAAACGCCAAAGCGCGATCCGCCCAGGAATAGTTTGACCCGCCAGCAAATGACCTTTGCCGTCTTGCAGCGCCACCGCGTATTTGGCCAATACCTCTGTGGGTATGCCGTAACGAAGCAGCCCTTCCATGGTGTATTCCGCAAGGATCACTCCACTGAAGCGGCCTTGGTCGTTGCTTAAAGGGGAGTGCAGTTGCAGCACCGCCATTTGTGCATCTCTGTCCGCATCGGCATCGACTTGGCCGTATATCGGTTGCATCAGATCACGCGCCAGACTGAAATGGCTTTCTGTTTCCCCCACCTTCAGCACTGTTCCTGCGCGCAGGTGCTGGCTGGGCGAAATGCTGGAGACACTTTGGTTGGCAAGGACGCGCCGACGGTCGTCAATCCAGGTCAGTGACATGAATTCAGGGTATTGCTGTACCAAGGCTTCGGCTCTGAGCAGAAATTGGTCCGCGCGGATTTCCTTGTTGGAGACGTCCCTCGCTAAACGCATGACTTGCTCTTGCCGCTCCAGCAAGCGCAGGCGCAGACGCTGCTGCGCATATTCCACATCGCGTTTGATGGCCTCTTGTTCGCGCTCAATTTCCTCGACCCGCAAATACCAAAAAGCGCTGGCAATGGCGGCCAGAAAAAGCACCACAGCAGCCACGGGGGCCAAATTGGCAAACCGGTCTTGCTTGTTGGGCGATTGCCGTTGCCACCAAGTTCGCCACCACGCCCAAGGACCAACTTTTTTAACAACCGATGCAGCTCTGTTCAATTCCATAGCGCTGAGTTTAGGTGACAACCCTTGCGTATTTGCCCTCAAGTGCTCTTTGAATGGGCTGCAAAAACCGATCATTTTTTACAATACAAAATGGCTAAGCATAATTTGAAATATTTAGAAAATTATGTGAAAATTCGGGCATCATTAATCGACAACAGCAACAGGAGACACGCATGACAGCGGCAACACCTCAACAGCCGGCTTTAGATTTAGACAGCCAAGAGACCCATGAATGGATGGACGCTCTGTCCGCCGTCATTGACAAAGACGGGGGCGAACGAGCCCACTATTTGTTGGAACAGTTGCTCGAGCATGCTCGTCAACACAGCATAGACATGCCGTTCTCAGCGACAACGGGTTATGTCAACACCATTGAGCCGCAAGAAGAAGAACGCTCGCCAGGCAACCTTGAAATCGAAGAACGCCTGCGCGCCTACATGCGCTGGAACGCGATGGCCATGGTCGTCAAGGCCAACCGGCACAACCCCGAAGACGGCGGCGATTTGGGTGGCCACATTGGCTCCTTCGCGTCTTTGGCCAGCTTATTTGGTGCTGGTTTCAACCATTTCTGGCACGCCGAGAGTGAAAACCATGGCGGCGACTGCCTCTACATCCAGGGCCACGTGTCGCCCGGCGTGTATGCCCGTGCCTACTTAGAAG
>CAYRBW010000230.1:0-3587 GCA_964422575.1 uncultured Limnohabitans sp. | reverse complement strand
GCCTTACATGCGTCCCATCTATCCAGGCGCTCAGGTCTCGGGCACTGCCGTCACGGTCTTGCTGCATCCGGGTGACAACTGGATGCTGCACGTGGCCGCAGAGCAGATTCAACCCGGCGACATCGTTGTCGCGGCCATCACCGCTGAATGCACCGACGGTTACTTTGGTGACCTGCTGGCCACGTCTTTTCAAGCCCGTGGTGCACGCGCTTTGATCATCGACGCCGGTGTGCGCGATGTGAAAGAGCTGCAAAAGATGAACTTTCCGGTGTGGAGCAAAGCCATCAGCAGCAAGGGCTGCATCAAGGCCACCATCGGCTCGGTGAACATTCCCTTGGTGTGCGCGGGCATGATCGTGACACCTGGCGACGTGATCGTGGCCGATGACGATGGTGTGGTGTGTGTGCCCGCTGCCCGCGCCCTACAAACCTTGGACGCGGCACAAAAGCGCGAGAGCTTTGAAGGCGAAAAACGCGCCAAGCTGGCCTCGGGCGTGCTGGGTCTGGACATGTACAAAATGCGCGAGCCGCTGGCGGCTGCGGGCCTGAAGTACATCGACTAAGGGATAACCTTGAGGATGAGCTTGCTTTTGGGCAGCAACAATCAAAAGCTTCACATCCTCAGGAGATTCACTTGAACAAGAAGCCCATTTTTCTGCTCACGGCCACAGTGGCTGTAGTGCTTGGTTTGTCCGCCTGTACGAGCATGCCTTCCGGTGGCGCTGCCGCTGTGACTTCTGCGGAGGACCGAGTCCAAATCGTGCGTACGACGCATGGCATTCCGCACGTCACTGCGGCCAATATGGAAATGCTCTCTTATGGCATCGCCTACGCGCATGCACAAGACAATGTGTGCCTGAGTGCTGACGTCATGGCGACTGTCCGGGGCCAGCGCTCTGAGCATTTTGGCCCAAGCGCCACAGGTGTGCTCGGTGTGCGCACGCTGCCGAATGCGGTCATTGACGCCTTTGTGCAAGCGCACATGGACGATGCCAAGCTCAAGGCTGCTTGGGATCAATCCAGTGAGAACAACCGCGCGATGGCGCGCGGCTATGTGGCCGGTTTCAATCGCTTTTTGCAAGATCACGCAGGCAAGCTGCCCGTCGAATGCAATGGCAAGCCGTGGGTCACGTCGATGACGCTGTCGGACATTTACCGTGCCACCGAGGCCATCCAAGTGCAAGCCGGGGCGGGTGCCTTGGCCGATGCGATTGCCGCAGCCGTGCCACCTGCTCGTTCCGCGCAATCGTCCCGTTCTGAGCAGGTGTCAGGTGATCATTTGCAGGCCTATGCACATGGTGCGCGAGAGCAATTGCGCGAGGCGGGATTGCTGGATTCGCCTCTTGGATCAAACGCTTGGGCTTTCGGCAAGAAAACCACGGCCAATGGCAGCGGCATGCTGTTGGGCAACCCGCACTACCCTTGGGTGGGCCCCAGTCGTTTTTATCAAATGCACCTGACGATCCCCGGTCAATTTGATGTCATGGGCGCTGCGTTGGGCTGGACGGCTGCCATTCAAATTGGTTTCAACAAAGACGTTGCGTGGTCACACACCGTGTCGACCGGCAAGCGCTTCACTTTGCACGAACTGAGCCTGGCACCCGGTAAACCGACCACCTATTTGATCGACGGCAAAGAGGAGCCGATGGTGGCCAAAAAGGTCACGGTTGCTGGGCGAGAGCAAACGATTTGGAGCAGTCGATTTGGGCCGGTTTTGGTGATGCCGCGCGCCGGTTTGAACTGGACTGCGGAGCGAGCCTACGCGATTCAAGACGCCAATGCGGGCAGCGTGCGTTCGACGGATATGTACATCCAGTTTGCGAAATCTCGCAGCGTGGGTGACATGCGCAGTGCCCTGAACCTGATGGGCACACCATTCGTCAACACCATCGCTGTGGATCGGGCAGGTGACGCGATGTTTGCGGATGTCAGTGGCGTACCTGATCTGGAGATGGCCGATTTGCAACGATGCGCGCCCAGCCGTCCGGCTGCAGCGCTGCTGGCGGCGGCCAATTTGGTGGTTCTCAACGGCTCGCGCAGCGAGTGCAACTGGAAGCGTGACAGCGCGTCGCCTGTGCCGGGGCTGATTGCGCCTTCGCGCATGCCTGTGGTGGTGCGCCAAGATTGGGTGCACAACAGCAATGACAGCTTTTTCTACACCCATCCCGAACACAAATGGGGACCGGTTTCAGTCATGGTGGGCGACGATGTCGTTCGCCGTCCGCGTACGCGTTCAGAGCTGATTGAAATTCCGGAAATGCTCGGCAAGGGAAAGATCAGCCTCGCTGCAATGCAAGCGCAGTTGTTTGAAAACCGCAATTTGGTGGCACGCATGGTGCTCCCGGATTTGTTGGCAGTCTGTGCTCAAGCACCGAACGAAGAGGCGAAGGATGGTTGCGCAGCGCTTCAGGTTTTTCATGACGCGGGCATGCGCAACAACGTGGATGCCAAAGGGGCACCCCTGTTCCGCGAGTTTTGGCGTGTTGCCAGCCAGATACCTAATGTGTATCGCGAGCCCTTCGATAAGGCGCGTGTCGTCGCTACCCCTACAGGTTTGCGCATGAGTGATGCGGCCACTGCAACCCGGGTTTGGGATGCGCTGGGCCTTGCCGTGAAAAAAATGCGTGATGCTGGTTTTGCGTTGGACGCGCCTTTGGGTCAAGTGCAGCGCGTTGTTTTCTCAAACGATAACATTCCATTGCATGGTGGAGATGAAATTGAAGGGGTGCTCAACAATGTGGGTGATCGCGCTCGACCCGGTTTGAACAAAGATGGCATCCGCATTGATTACGGCACCAGCTATGTTCAAACTGTGACGTTTGACGAGCGTGGACCCGTCGCACACGCTTTGTTGACCTACGGTCAGAGCTCACAGGCGGGCTCACTCCACCAAACCGATCAATTGAGGATGTACGCTGAAAAGCGCTGGCCTCCATTGCCCTACCACCCGGAAGACATTGAGCGGCAACGCAACGGTCAACCATTGATTTTGCGCAAACCTTGATCGCATCGTCCGCTTGTGCCTACTGTACAAGCGGACCTGTGGTGAGGGGTGTGCATGTAGCAAAGAAGGCGTGACATGAGTCAACCCACCACAGGTGATTTCACCAAAACCGCAGGCTGGATGGACTGGTACAGCGGTCCTTCCAAGCCCACATTCAAGTTGCCTGAAGGCGCAGTAGACGCCCACTGCCACGTGTTTGGCCCGGGAGCTGAGTTTCCGTATGCATCCGAGCGCAAGTACACGCCTTGTGATGCATCCAAGCAGCAGCTGTACGCGTTGCGTGACCACCTGGGCTTTGCACGCAACGTGGTGGTGCAGGCCACATGCCATGGGGCTGACAACCGCGCCATGGTCGATGCCTTGCTTAACTCGGGCGGCAAGGCCCGTGGTGTGGCCACCGTCAAGCGCAGCGTGACCGATGAAGAAATCCAGACCATGCACGACGCCGGTGTGCGTGGTGTGCGTTTCAACTTCGTCAAGCGCCTGGTGGACTTCACGCCCAAAGAAGAGTTGATGGAAATTGCCAGCCGCATCGCCCAATGGGGCTGGCATGTGGTCATCTACTTTGAAGCGGTGGATTTACC